>RFJF01000591.1 GCA_003695455.1 Chloroflexota bacterium | reverse complement strand
CGATGGCCCCACATTTTCCAGCGGAAAAGACAGCACCACTTCGGCCCGCCGGTAAATGGGCGACCCCGCCGCCCCTTTGGGCAGCCGCGAACCGGGCAGGCTGGGCGAATCCACCGATTCCAGTTCGGTGATGCGCTCAACCCGCGCCGCGTGCCGGGCGGTGAGCGCCGCGGTTTCTCCGGGCACAGCCACAAACGTGCCGGATGATTGCTCGCCGGCCATGGCCGCCGCCGCCTTTTCCAGCGGATGTGCGGTTTCAATCAAATAGGTTGCCAGAATGCGCTCGTGGGTCATGCCTGCTCCTTCTTTTGCCGGCTGTGTTAATCAAACACCCGGATATCCATTGACCAGTCATCAACAAATTTAAACGTCTCAATGTTACCGCCATCGTCAAAAACCAGCGGGGCCCAGAATTGAAATGACTCACCCATAATCTCGCGCGATTTCCAGCGGTCACCCACCCAGATATATTCGATTCCGTTGGGGGTTTCAACGGGGGCCACAGTATTTTGCTGCGCCTTGATGATGGGGGTGCCCCCCGGATGGCGGTTGACGTTTCCCCGGTAGGTGTAGGGGCCAAAGGGGCTTGTGGCCGTGTACACTCTGGCTCCGGAACCGCGCGGCCCACGGTCGGTCCAGCGGTCAAACATAAAATAGTACAGTCCGTTTCGTTTGAACATAGCCGGTGCTTCACACGGAATATCCTCGGCGGGTATCTGGGCGCTGTGCATGGCAGACGACAGATAATCACCGGCCAAACGTTCCACGGTGATAATCGCCCGTTTTTTTCGGCCCGAAAAATCATGCATCGAGTAAATCAGGTAGCCTGTGCCGTCGTCATCCACAAACAGGTCATGGTCGCCGGACAGACCACCGCTGAGCGGCACGTTATTGTTGACAATTTCAAAAGGGCCGCTGGGCGAATCTGAAACAGCCACGCCTTTGAAGCAAATATTTTTGGCAGCGTGCACATAATTTTTGTACCAGAGATACCACAGCACATATTGCTGAGTTTTGGGGTTGTAGACCACGTGAGGCCGAAAGTAGAGCCCCGCCGGCGCATTTTTTGCCAACAGCCGGCCATGAAACTCCCAATTGACAAAATCTTTGGAACTGTAACTGACATAATGTTGCGTAAAAGAAAAGCCGTCGGTATCCATGTAGTGAACGCCGTAATTATAATAGCGATTCTCAAAGACGTTAAAATGCGCCCCGCCGTGTGCATCGAGAATGTTCCCGTTGGTATCTCGCCGGGGTGTTACATTGCTGACCGTTACCGTACGATAGTTTTTAGCAGTCATCACATTTCCTCAAAAGGTAGTGTCGTGTTTTTGGTTTTTTACGGCAGGCCGTACGTTAGAGGGTGCGGGTAACGCTAATTTTCATTATTTGTTATTCCAGCCTGATGACGGTTACGTCACGCGCCGGAGCAACCAAAGCGATGGAACGTCCCTTAACTGCCGCCTGCGCTCCCCGCAGAGATTGCCCTGTAGAAAACGGTCCCCAGCGCTCGCTCAATTTCAGGTGAACGGGCAGCGGCTGCCGGACAGGATTGGCTACCCACAAATAAACGCCGCCCGCGCCGGCATGCAGCCGCGCCTTGATCCGAGGCTCGCTGCTGGTAACATGTTGCTGCTTGCCGGCAAAATCCAGCAGACCGGCAAAGAATGTCGCAGATCGGTTTTGAGGATGCGCCGCGTATCCAACGCCGGCCATCGTGCCGATAACACGTGTTTTGCCCCGCCCAACGGTGTGGTCCACCGCGGCAACCTGACCGTCATTATACCAGCCCACCGGCGTGCCGGTTGTTGGCCGGTACGCCTGCAAATAAACTCCGCCCCAAACCGGCTGCCCGCACACATTAAATTTGAGGTCGCCCAGCAAATCGGGCGTAAATTCAACGTAACTTTCCCGCACGCCCAACACTTCATCCAACCCCAGATTTGGCTGAACAGCGCCAACCCGCCCCCGATCACCAAAATAGCCGGGGCAGCCTTCAATCACCAGCGAGCCGCCCGCTTCAACCCAGTTTCGGAGTTTGTTGGCCGTGGCCTGACTCAACATGACCGGAAAAGGCAGGTAGAGAAAATCATAACCGGCAATATCCTCGATGTGAACCCAATCGGCTTGAATATTGTTATCAAAAAAACCCTGGTAAACGCCTTGCATGGATTGGGTGTAATATTCGGCGCTGCCGTGCAGCGCCACCGTGTGGAATTGTGTTTCCGGCACGTAAACAATGCCAACGTTGCCCTTGACAGGCCGGGATTGCCACAACCGTTGCTGCGCGGGGGCGGTGGCCCATTGGCCAATTTGGCGAACCATCTCCGACCGGTCCGTTCGGGAGCCATCCATGCCATACGGGCCAAACGCGCCAAACAACGGCCCATCCAGCAGTGGCCGCCAGCGCAAATACAACAATCCGCTGGCCCCGTTCATAAAACTGACCAGATTCCAATAGCGGATATCATTGGGGCGGGCAATACGTCCGTCGTCACGGGGGCGGTTGAGCACGTTGGGCTGCAACCAAAGCGGGCCGGCGTAGGCTTCGGCGTGCCAAAAGGGCTTGCCCCGCGAACTGGCCCGTACCAAATCAACTGCGTGAAACTGTTTCCACGGCTCGTCTCCGTGGCGAGATGACCCCCAGGTGTAACCGTAACTGTCCACCTCGGCAGCGGCACGCCAGTCATCGGTGCCGGTAGTTGCCATTTTGCTAAAACTGGTTGCAATGCCGTGAGCGGCAATGGGATTCTTTTGATCCAGACTGCGAATCAATTCAACGCGCCAACGCATTTGCTCATACGCATTCACCACGCGAAACTCCAGCCAGTCCAGCGTGTCAGGATACGGCCCCAAAATGCGCGGCGGGGTTACATCCTCCCAACCGGCAAAGCTGTAGCGATACCACGCTTTTCCAAGCGTGCGCAGATCGCCATATTTCTTTTTGAGCCAGTCTCTGAATTTCTCGGCTGTGGCCGCGCAGTAGCAGGTATCCTCAAGAAAACCACATTCATTCCAGACATCGTAGCCGCCCATTCCGGGATGATCTTTGTAACGCAGCACCAGCTCGCGCAAAAAACGGCCGGCGGCAGCCTTGACATCCGCGTTGTCCAGGCACATCCCGTGTTTGCCGCCCACCACGCAACTATCGTGCATGTGAGACTCAATTTTCTGGCCGTCCTTTGTTTCCAGCCGGGCGTGCGGAAATTTCCGGTAGACCCACTCCGGGGCCAGCGCCACCATTTCGGCAACAATGGTTTTCAAGCCGTGTTCGGCAGCCAAATCAAACTGGCGGTCGTAATCCGCCCAGTCATATTCACCGGGAGCCACCTCGATGGCTGACCAGATAAACCAGTGCCGAAAAATGTTCATCCCATCTTCGGCGGCGGTCCGGTAATCTTGCGCCCAATCCTCCGGGGGCGGATTGGATTTGCGGAAGTAAACGGCACCGTACGGAAAGGCCGGCAGGGTGTTATTCAAACCAGACATACAAAGTCCTCCTGAAAACCGGGGATTGCACCAACCAATGGGTACTTTTGAGGTGAATGAAATTGCAACCCACCGGCAAAAATATTAGCAAAAAAAGCCAGGCACACGCTTATTCAAACACATCCATTCACCCAAAACCAGTCTTTTTTGGTCGAAAACTTGCCAACATTTTGCCACCCCAATCCGCCTTTTTCCATCTGGCAAAAAATTGGCAACTATTCGACGAAAAAGGGCTGGCCTAACCTGCGGATATGTGATTCAATAGAGAATAGCTAACTTCCCTTAAATCAAGCTAAAATTACCCCCGCGCCGCGTCTGAAATTTCTGCAACGCGATGAACTCCAGGAGAACCCGGTGAAAATACTCGGCAGAACGCAGATGTTATCCCAATATTCTATCCTCGATTCACTCCCGGTCATCAAACAACTTGGTTTTGACGGGGTGGAAATTTGCGTGGAGCGCAAGGATTGGTCGCTCATCGAGCTGGATAAAATGCCGGCAGATGCTATCCGGGAGCGGATTGCCCAGCTGAACCTTGCGCCTCACTCGTTCAGTTTTCATCAGGATTACATTTACGATGACCATATTTTTGAGCTTACCCAAAAAGCCATCAAAATGACTCCCCGATTTGGCACAAATATTTTTATTTTCAGCGGCACAAAAAAGAAAACCGGCGACACAGCAGAGTGGAACCGCATGATTGAACGCACCCGAACAATGGTTGAAATCGCTGCCGATCACGGCGTGATTCTGGCCGAAGAGTTTGAACCGGGTTTTGTGGTAGGCACCACCGCAGAGTTGCTGCGCCAGTTTGATGAAATCCCCTCGCCCCACCTGGCAGCCAATGTTGACCTGGGCCACGTATTTATCTGCGACCCCGACCCGTTGCAGTCGCTGGCCCAAATTGGCGGCAAAATTGTTCACTGCCACATTTCCGGTATGCCGGCGGGTCAGCACGATCACCTCATCCCGCAAGAAGGCGATATGGACCTGAGCCTCTACCTGCGTGCCCTGCGCAGCACCGGTTTTGACGGCGCGCTGGCGCTGGACCTGTACAAATACAATTACGAGGCCGTTTCAAAAGAGGCGGTGGATTATCTCCACCAATTGCTGGCCCAAATGGAATGATGTGTGTGCTATGGATTACGTAACGTTGGGCAAAACCGGCCTGCAGGTCAGCGTGCTGGGGCTGGGCAGCGGCGGTCACAGCCGGCTGGGGACCCGCCGCCAGCAGAGCGATGACAACGCCGTGCGGGTGGTTCGGGCTGCCGTGGATGCCGGGGTCAATTTAATTGATTCGTCAGAAGCCTACGGCACCGAACACCTGATTGGCCGGGTAGTGCGGGAAGTTGGCCGCGATAAACTCATTCTCTCGACCAAACTGGCCTATGCCGTTGAGGGGCGCTGCAAAACCCCCACCGAAATCGAGCGCAGCGTGGACCAAAGCCTGCACCACCTGCACACCGATGTGATTGACATTTACCACGTTCACGCCGCCACGGTTGAAGATTATCCCCAAATTGTGGCCAAAGTGGTGCCGGTGTTGCATCGCCTGCGTGAAAAAGGCAAGCTGAAATTCATCGGCATCACCGAGAGATTCACCCGCGACCCCGCCCACCACATGCTGGCCCGCGCCGTGCAGGATGATTACTGGGACGTGCTGATGGTGGGCTTTAACCTGCTCAATCCATCGGCCCGGAATTTGATTTTGAAAACCGCCCGGCAGAAACAGATTGGGGTGCTGGGCATGTTTGCCGTGCGGCAGGCGCTCATCAACCCGGAAAATCTGCGGCGAGTGCTGCACGCGTTGGTGGATGAAGGCTATCTTGATTCCGCAGAAATTGACGTCAACCAGCCGCTAAAATCGGTGTTGTTGGGCGATGATATTCCGCTGGCGGAAGCAGCCTACCGCTTTTGCCGTTACGAACCGGGGATTCATTCCGTGTTATCGGGAACCGGTTCAACGGCGCATCTGGCCGAAAATATCCGGGCCATTCACCAGCCGCCGCTGCCGCCCGACGTTTTGGCGCGGCTGGAATCGGTGTTTGGCGGGCTCAATCACCTGTCGGGCGAATTACCGTAATCTGAAATCCGGAGGAAAATTATGGCACAAAAATATACATTTGAGGGCAAAACGCTGGTTGCGGAACGCGCCGAAGTTCCGGTATTCTGGCAGGGCGATGTGATTGTTGCCGGCGGCGGGCCGTCCGGGCTGGGCGCCGCCATTGCTGCCCGGCGCTCCGGCGCAAAAACCCTGCTCATCGAACGGCACGCTTTTTTGGGCGGAATGGCTGCGTTTGGTTCCGGGATGCCGTTGGGCGGCGCTTACCCGGCGGGCCGTTCCATTGGCGGTATTGCCGAAGAAATTCTGACCCGCGTCAGAAACGCCGGGCCGGAGTCGGCGGATGTGCGCGAAATTCCCCATTTTGGGCGCTGGTACTACCACGATTCGGAGTATTTCAAGAGTCTGGCCGGAGAAATTATTGCCGAAGAAGATGTTGATGTGCTGCTGCATACCACCGTGGCCGATGTGGTTATGGACGGCCCCACCGTGCGCGGGCTTATCATTCAAAATAAATCCGGGCGGCAGGCGGTGCTGGCCAAAGCATTTGTTGACTGCACCGGCGATGCCGATGTGGCCGCGTCGGCCGGCGCAGAATACATCAAAGGCCGCCCCGAAGACGGCGCGATGATGGCCGTGACCCTGCCCTACATTATGTTTGGCGTTGATGTGAAAACCGTGATGGCCTACCGGGAAGAGGACCCCGCTTTTGAGCGGGCGCGGGCCAGAGCCGCCGCCGACGGGCTGGAAATCTCGCCCACAGACCGCTTTCAGGCCTGCGCGCCGGGTATGCGCCCCGACCACTTCTTTTCCAACATCATCCGCATCAGAGACGTGGACGGCACCGATGCCGTATCACTGACCAACGCCGAATTTGAGGCGCGCAAACGGATTCGGCAGCACATTGCCTTTTTCCGTAAGTACGTGCCGGGGTGCGAAAACAGCTACGTGGGCCACACCAGCGAGCAAATGGGCATCCGCGACACGCGCCGCATCATCGGCGAGGCGCGGCTGGAAACCGAAGCCTGTCTCAAATGCACAAAACCCAAAGACACCATTCTGCGCTGTATGGGCCCCATTGACAACGTGGACCGCGGCGAGGGCAGCGAATTCATCTGGCTTGATGACGAAGGCGACTGGTACGGCATTCCCTACGGCTGCATGGTTCCCAAAGGGCTGGACAACCTGCTGGTTGCGGGCCGGTCATTCTCATCGTCAGAGCGGGCGCAGGCCGGCAGCCGGGGGCAAGCCTTGCTCATGGGGATGGGCCACGCAGCGGGCGCGGCGGCGGTGCTGGTGGCAGAACGCGGCATCCGCGCCAGAGAGGTTGACGTGCCGGAGTTGCAAACTATTCTCACCAAACAGGGCATGGATTTGGGGCTGGACGAACTGGAAGATTAATCCCCCGGCGAAAATTTAGCGCAAGCGCCAAATCCCGGGCCTGAAGGCGGCAATGGCCAGATAGATAGCAACCAGCACCACGCCCATCACCGTGAAAACCAGCGGCACGCCCCACCATTCGGCCAGCGTGCCGGCGGCAACCAGCCACACCGGGGCCAGTCCGCGCAGCAGGTAGGAGATGCTGAACACGCGGCCTCGCATGTTCAGGTCACAGTGCGATTGCAGCAAGGTCATATTCATCACCTGAATCATATTGCCCAGTGCGCCAATCAAAAACATCAACACAAACGGAGCCGGCGACAGTTGAAAATTAGCCAGCAAAATCAGGCACACGCCACCCAAAATCCCCGACCCCAGATAGAGCTTGCCCTTGTGCGCTGAATCGCCCAACAGCGTTGCCACCAGCGAGTTAGTCAGCGCGCCGGCGTCAACGGCGGCGGTCAAAATACCCAATCCCACGGCGCTCAAAAACAAATCATCGCGGGCAAACGCCGGTAAAAATGTCCGGTATGATTGCGTAAAAAAGCCAAAGGTCACACCCATCAAAATGAGGGTGAGCAGGGTGGAACTGTGCCACACGTGCCGCAAACCTTCAACCAGCCGCCCGTACACCTGCGCCAGAGTCACGGGTTGGGTATCGCTGACAATGCCTCCTTTGGGGAGTTTGAGCAGGGCAAATGTGACCATCGAGAAAAGCAGCCCCATCCCCAGATAAACGCCGGCCGGGCCGGCGCTTTCAATCAAATAACCGGCTGCCAGCGCGCCAAAAATGCCCATCAACCCCTGGCTCACAAAATTCAGAGAAACCGCGTTGAGCAGGGTTTTCCGGTCTACCAGATCAGAAATAATGGTATCCTGGGCGGGCATCATAAAGGCAATAACCACGCCATCCACAATGTAAACCAGCACCATGTGCCACACCCGGATAACATCAAAATAGATGAGCAGAGCCACAGCAAAGGCGCTCAACGTCCACACCACGCGGGTCCAGACCAGAATGGTTCGTTTTTCAAAGCGGTCGGTGAAAACGCCCCCCAGCGGCGATGTAATGAGGATGGTCAGCCCTTTGGCTGCCGCCACCCACCCCAGCGCCAGCGCCGAGTCTGTCAGGTGGTAAATCAGCCAGCCGGAACCAACATTCCGCATTTGGATGGTGGCGGTTGCCAGAATACGGGCCAGCATAAACCACCGAAAGTTGTAATCCTGCAGGGCCAGCGTGGCCCCCCGAAAATGGAAAACACGTTGTGTCATATTTGACCTGTTTGGCGTGCGGTAATTTTGTGACGTGCGCTACCACGCATTGGGAAAATCCAGAGGAACTTCACTGGCGGTTGGTTCCAGTTGTTCGCGCAGGCGGCGAATGACGCTTTGTTTGCCGTTCAGCAAATGCTGGCGCATGGCGGCGGCGGCATCTTCTTTGTTGCCGGCGCGGATAGCATCCAGAATCCGGCGGTGTCCTTGCGAGGGTGCCGCCGATGTTTTGTTGTGCTTGATAAACTGAATGAACAACTGGGTCCAATCTGACAGCATTTGCAGCAACTCAATCAGCGTTTGGTTGTGGGCTGCCCGGGCAATGGTTTCGTGAAACGCGATGTCCGCCGCCGAAATCTGCTCGTCCGTGCCGGCTTCACACGCCTGCTGGTAATCCCAAACAAGCGCCTCCAACTTCTCCAGCGTTTCCGCCGAGGCCGTGACT
>RFJF01000590.1 GCA_003695455.1 Chloroflexota bacterium | reverse complement strand
CTGAAATACACGCTCATTGTAACCATGCGGGCGTTGCTGTGGCCCGTGTCCGGCTGGATAAATCTGATGAACCGCCGCCACTCCGGCGACCTGATTACTATTTTTGCCCAAAAATTGCCGCCAAAGGAGATTGGTTGATGCGTGTTGTCGCGGTGTTGCTTCATCCCACAGACCCGGAACGGATGTTGCCGGTACTGCACCAAAAATTCGGCGCCAATGCCGAAATCCGCACCCATTTTTACAAAGGGCTGCGCGATGCCTGGGACCACCGCGCCGAGGTCCGGCCTGCCGCTGCCGACACCCTGTGCGTCTGCGTACCGCACCTCACCGCCTCGCCCCGAACCTCTTTTTTGCGGTTTTTGGCAGTGAGTTACAAAAAACTCGCCGGCCACGCCTGGGTGGCGGATGAAAACGGCGCTTTTTCCACCGCATCCGTCTGGAAACTCCTGGGCTACGATGTGCCCAAACTGGCGCTGGATTTAGCCTTTGGCGCGGCCATTATTCTCTATTCCTGGCTGTTCATTGTGATATTTAAAGCTTCTCTGCGGCGGTCATCCCGATGAAAGTAGCATTTTTGCGCACCGACAACTTCAGCCAGGCCGTCAACACCAACGTGGGCGGATCGTACACCCACGCCACCGGCATGGTCAACGCCATGCGGCAATTGGGGCATCAGGTTATCTTTTTAGCCTCGGCGTGGCCGTTGAACGGCACCCCGGAAGGCCAGACATTTTATCGGATTCCCTACCCGGCTTTCCCCGGCATCTTGTCCGAGGCCTCACGCCTCTACTACAACTTTCGATTTGTGAACCGGGCGCTGCCGGCCCTCCGCGCCGAACAGCCGGATTTTCTCTACCAGCGCCACAGCGATTTCAATTGCAGCGGGGTTATGCTGTCGCGGCGACTGGGCATCCCCCTGATTTTGGAGGCCAATTCTTCCGAAGTGTGGATTCTGGAAAATTGGGGCCGGCTCTACCTCAAACCCATTGCCAGAATGTACGAGGATGCCGCCTTTGAGGGGGCACATGCCATCACGGTGGTGTCAGAGGTGCTGAAACAGGATTTGCTCAAATTAAACGTTCCGGCGGAAAAAATTATTGTCAACCCCAACGGCGTGGACCCGCAGGTTTTTAGCGCGGCGCTGAACGGGCGCGCCGTGCGGGACAGGTACGGACTGCACGGTAAAATTGTGGTCGGGTTTTTGGGCACGTTTGGGGTGTGGCATGGCGCTTCGGTGCTGGCCGATGCCGTGGGGCCGGTCATTACCCAAAACCCCAACGTCCATTTTTTGCTGGTTGGAGACGGTGTCTTCAAACCGGAAATTGAGGCCAAAATCCGGGCGGAAAATCTGTCCGAACATGTCACATTCACCGGCAGCATTTCGCACAGCGATGTGCCGGACCATCTGGCCGCATGCGACATTCTCTCTGCGCCGCACGTGCCGCTCAGCGACGGTTCAGCCTTTTTCGGCTCGCCGACCAAACTGTTTGAATACATGGCCATGGGCCGGGCCATTGTGGCCAGCAATTTGGGCCAAATTGGCGAAATT
>RFJF01000589.1 GCA_003695455.1 Chloroflexota bacterium | reverse complement strand
CCGGTTCCGGCGCGGGCGTGGTGTCTGCCACCAGCGCGCGCGCAGTGTCAAGCAGTTGGTAGGCGTCGGACACGCCGGGTTTGAGGCGGGCAAATTTAACCAGGTCGCTCAGGTAGAACAGGTTGATGAAGCGGCCGGCAATTTCAAGCGGCACAGCTGACCGGCGAAAGGCGCTGTTCAGTTCGTCGGTGGTTTGCTCCAGCGCCGGAATCTGGTAGCGCCGTTCAATATAATCGCGCAGGCAATCGGCCACCAGCGAGTAGTGCTGCTTGATTTTTGACTGCGCCGGCAGGTCCAACGCCGAAATCCGGTCCAGCTCGGCGTAGGCAATCACCTCCGGCGGGCGGGTATCAATGACCGGCTGCGGGGCATCGGCAAGGGGCGTTTTTTGCCACCAGCGGTTGTAGGCCCATTGCCCCACGTACAGCAGCCCGGCAGCCAGCGCCGCGCCCAGCAGCAATCCGGCCAATACCAGCGGCCAGGTGGGCGGAACCGGCAGGGTAAACTGCTCTTTGATGTCACGCAGGGTGTCATCGCCCTCAACCAGCACACTGCTAATGGTCAGCGGGATGACCGGCGCGCCCAGTTCTTCAAACGTGTTGTCCGCTTTGCGGTGGGTTACTACCAGCGGCGGTGTTTGGTACTGGCCGGGCGCAAACAGCGAAACCACAATATCCTTGCGGGTTACGGCGGTGCCGTCATCCTGAACAACGGTATCTTGTCCGGTTTGGCTGACCACCTCAAAATCGCCCCACTCTTTTTCAATTTGGGGCAATTGAACGCGTGAGTCGGGCGGATGGGTAACTTCCAGCCGCAACGTAATGCGGTCGCCAACGGTGAGCGGTGCATCTTCTGCAGATTGCACCACGTAAAAGTTCACGTCGGCGTCTTCCGGAGATTGCGCCCGTGCCACCGGCGACCCCGCCAGCACCATCAAAATTGCCAGCAGCGCAACTGTCAACCATTGAAACAGGCCGGCGCCGGAGCGCAACCTGTTGGGTTGCAAATAATTGCGGAGATGTTTTTTCATAAAATTCACTGCAAATTCACCGCCGCAGCCGGCGGGCGCGCTGTTCAAAAAAATTGGTCAGCGGAACCACGTAATCGCTGTCGGTAGAAATATCAATCTGGTCTACTTTTGCCTTGCGAAAGACACGCTGGCGGGCCAGATTCAGTTCTGTTACCCGCTCGGCAAACTCCTGCCGCCAGCGGCGGCTGGCGGTATCTACCCACTGCACCTGGCCGGTTTCTGCATCTTCAAGGGCTACCAGCCCCACGTTGGGCCACTCTTGTTCACGCGGGTCGCTCACGGTCAGGGCAATAACATCGTGGCGGCGGTTGCTCACCTGCAAGGTGCGGCTGCAGGAATTGGGCGGAGACAGAAAATCAGACACAAAAAAGATAATACTGCGCCGTTTGAGCATGTGGTTGAGCATTTCAAGCCCCAACTTCAGGTTGGTTTTGCGGCCGGTTGGCTCAAAGGCCAGCAGGTCCCGGATGAGCCGCAATACGTGACGCCGCCCTTTGCGCGGCGCAATGAATAATTCAATCTGGTCGGTAAAAATGAGCAGGCCCACTTTGTCGTTGTTGGTAATGGCCGAAAAGGCCAGCACCGCAGCCAGCTCGGCAGCGATTTCCCGTTTGAAGCGGTTGGTGGTGCCAAACTGTCCGGAGGCGCTGGCATCTACCAGCAGCATCACGGTCAGTTCTCGCTCTTCAATGTAGCGTTTTACAAACAGATTACCGGTGCGGGCGGTTACGTTCCAGTCAATGGTGCGCACTTCGTCGCCGGATTGGTAGGGGCGCACTTCGTCAAACTCCATGCCGCGCCCTTTGAACACGGCGTGGTATTCGCCGGCAAAACTGCTGTTGACCAGCCGGCGGGTGCGGATTTCGATGCGGCGAATTTTTTTAATCAGTTCAGATGTGAGCATTATTACGGAACTTCAACGCGATCCAGAATACCCTGCACAATATCGGCGCTGGTAATTTCTTCGGCTTCGGCCTCGTAGCTGATAACCACCCGGTGGCGCAGCACGTCGGGCGCAATTTGTTTGATGTCTTCCGGGGTCACAAAACCACGGCCTTTTAAAAAGGCGTGAGCGCGGGCGGCCATAATTAAATAAATGGTGGCCCGCGGCGAGGCGCCAAAGCTGATGAGGTGTTCCATATCGTTCAGCCCGCTTTCTACCGGGTAGCGGGTGGCAAAAATCAAATCGAGTACGTAATCCTTGATTTTTTCATCCACGTAGATTTGTTTGACCACATCGCGGGCGCGGAGCAGGACATCTGGGCTAATGACCGGGCTAACCTGCGGCAGGTCGGCGCCGGTCATACGGTCCATAATGATGCGTTCTTCGGCGCGGGTGGGGTAGCCCACCACAACCTTGAGCATAAAACGGTCAACCTGCGCTTCCGGCAGCGGGTAGGTTCCTTCCTGCTCAATGGGGTTTTGGGTAGCCAGCACCAAAAATGGGTCTTCAAGGGGGTAGGTTTGGCCGCTGATGCTGACCTGCCGTTCCTGCATGGCTTCAAGCAGAGCGCTTTGCACTTTGGCCGGGGCACGGTTGATTTCGTCGGCCAGAATGAAGTTGGCAAAAATAGGGCCAAGGTGCGGCGTAAATTCGTTGGTGCGCGGATTGTAAATTTCTGTGCCAATCAAATCGGCGGGCAGCAAATCCGGGGTAAACTGGATGCGCTGAAAATTAGCCTGCACGGCCTGGGCCAGCGTTTTTACGGCCAGCGTTTTGGCCAGGCCGGGCACACCCTCAAGCAAAATGTGACCGTCGGCCAGCAGGCCAATCAGCAATCGTTCAATCAATTTTTCCTGCCCAACCATCACTTTGTTTACTTCTTCAAGCAGGTTTTGCAGAAAAAGGGCTTCATCCTGCACAGCTCTGTTCAGTTCGTCAACGTAAGAAATATCCATATTGGGTTGCGGAAACCTCCGGTTTTGAATTAACCAACAACGTATCAAACACGGGCCAGTCTACCATATACAGGTACAGAAGTTAAGTTTACCACTACATACGGT
>RFJF01000588.1 GCA_003695455.1 Chloroflexota bacterium | reverse complement strand
GTGCGCCACACCGATTTTATCTTCTCGGTGATTGGCGAAGAGTTGGGGCTGTTGGGGTCGCTGTTGTTGTTTGGGCTGATTGTACTGCTGGTCTGGCGAATTATGCGCACCGCCGACCTGACCGCCGACCCGTTTGGCCGGCTCATTGCTATTGGCGTAGCCGCACTCATTGCTTTTCAATCGTTTGTAAATTTGGGGGTGAATTTGGGGCTGCTGCCGGTTACCGGCACGCCGCTGCCGTTTGTGAGTTACGGGGGGAGTTCGTTATTTGCCTTTTTGATTGCGCTGGGGCTGGTGCAGAGTGTGCGCATGCGCCGTAAAGTGCTTGACTTTGAGCAGGTGTAGCCCCGCGTGAATCTTTCAATCAGGCCGCACTGGGCCATTCGGGTGTTTGCGCTGTGGGCCGGGGTGCTGGCATTGCTGGCTGTAGCGCGGCTGTTGCTGCTGTCCCGCTCGGTTGAACTGGTTTCTAACCAGTTTGGTAATCAGGGATTGGCCTGGGTGGTGTTTGGGCTGAATGTAGCGTTTGCGCTCGGTTTTGGGTATTGCGCCTACAGTTTGTGGCAGCAACAAAACCGGGGCCGAATTGCCTTTTTGTGGCTGATTGCTGTTTGGTCAATCTTCAACGTAATTGGCCTGCTGTTTGGCCCGGCCATTCCTGCCGCCATGCAAATATCGCTGAATATTTTTAGATACGCCGTGGGGCTGGTCATCCCCCTGTTTTATTTGAACCTGCCGCGCGTTAAGGCGCGATTTGTTGAATCTCAACCCGGAATACCTGACCCGGACAGGCCGGAACCGGAAATTAGAAGTGAGAAAACTGTAGAGGAATAAAATGACAACTCCATCCAAACCCGTGCGCGTGCGCTACGCCCCCAGCCCCACCGGCGATTTTCACGTGGGCGGCGCGCGTACCGCGCTGTTTAACTACCTGTTTGCCCGCCATCACGGCGGGCAATTCATCCTGCGCATTGAAGACACCGACCAGAAACGGTACAACCCGCAGGCGCTGACCTGGCTGCTTGACGGCCTGCGCTACCTGGAACTGGAATGGGACGAAGGGCCGGATATTGGCGGCGATTTTGGCCCCTACACCCAAACCGAACGGCTGGAACTGTACCAGAAATATTGCCACCAGTTGATTGACGAAGGCCACGCCTACCGCTGTTTCTGCACCCCGGAACGGCTGGCCCAGGTTAGGCAAGAGCGCCAAAAGCAGGGCCTCTCCGGCTACGACCGCCACTGCCGCAACCTCAGCGCCCAGGAATCGGCGGCGCGGGCAGACGCCGGCGAGAGCTTTACCGTGCGTCTCAAAATGCCGCTGGAGGGTGACATCACCGTAACCGACGCCATTCGCGGCGACATCACATTTCAGTTTGCCAACCTGCAAGACGCCGTCATCATGAAATCAGACGGCATCCCCACCTACCATCTGGCCGTGGTGGTTGATGACCACCACATGCAAATCAGCCACGTGATTCGCGGGGATGAATGGGTGAACAGCCTGCCGCTGCACGTGTACCTGTACCGGGCGCTGGGCTGGGAGCCGCCCGTGTTTGCCCACATGTCGCTAATTCTCAACCCCACCGGCAAAGGCAAAATGAGCAAGCGCGAAGGCCGCGCCCCCGACGGCCGGGTTTTGCCCGTTTTTGTGCGCACCTTTCAGGAATTGGGCTATCTGCCCGACGCGCTGGTAAATTACATGGCTACCGTTGGCTGGAGTTTTGACGACAAAACCGAAATTATGACCCGCCGGGAACTGATTGAACGCTTCTCGCTGGAGCGCGTCAATACCTCGCCCTCTACCTGGAACTACGACAAGCTCAACCACTTCAACGGCCTCTACATTCGCAATCTGGCCCCCGACGAACTGGCCGACCGGCTGCTGCCCTACCTGCACGCTGCCGGAATCAACGCCGACCGCGACACCATCCGGCGCATTGCGCCGGCCATTCAGGAACGGCTGACCGTGCTCACCGACGCCGCCGAATGGGTAGACTTTTTCTTTGTGGATGAACTGCCGGAATTTGACCTGAATCTGCTGGTTCCCAAAAAGATGGCGCTGGCCGATGTGCCGCCCATTTTGCGGGCCGCCCGCAATATTCTGGCCCAGGCCGAATTCACGCACGACGCGCTCGACGCCGCCCTGCGCCAGGGGGCCAAAGCCGCCGGCCTCAAACCGGGCCAGATGTTCCAGCCCATTCGCATTGCCGTGTGCGGCAAAAAAGTGGCGCCGCCGCTGTTCAACACGCTCGAAGTGCTGGGCCGTCAAACCACGCTCAAACGGCTGGATTCGGCGCTGGCCCGGCTGGAAAAATAAAAAATAACGAAAGGAAAAAACAATGGCAGTACCTTCAACCATGGTTCCACTGGGCACGCTTGCCCCCGATTTTGCCCTGCCCGATGTGGTGTCGGGCCAAACCGTTCGCCTGGCCGAGGCCAAATCAGACAAGGCCACGGTGGTGATGTTCATTTGCAATCACTGCCCCTACGTCAAACACGTTAACAGCCAACTGGTGGCGCTGGCAAACGATTACCAACCCAAAGGCGTGGCCTTTATTGCCATCAGTTCAAATGATGTGGAAAACTACCCGGAAGATTCGCCGGAAAAGATGAAAGAAGTCGCCGAGACGCTGGGCTACCCCTTTCCCTATCTGTTTGATGAAACGCAAGATGTGGCCCGCGCCTACGACGCCGCCTGCACCCCGGACTTTTTCATTTTTGACGGCCAAATGAAGCTGGTCTACCGCGGCCAGCTCGACGGCTCGCGGCCCGGCAACAGCGTGCCCGTCACCGGCGCCGACGTGCGCGCCGCACTCGATGCGGTGTTGGCCGGCCAGTTGCCCAGCCCCAACCAGACTCCCAGCATGGGCTGCAACATCAAGTGGAAATAGTCACAAACTGCTGGTAAACTCACCCGGAACGTGCTACAATACCGGCTAATTATTTCCCGGTACAGGAGAAGAGCCATGACCGATGCCACCCATGCCGGCGGCGCAGAAGCCGCAGAATCCGGCATGCCCACCAACTTCATCAAAAAAATTATTGATGAACACAATGAATCCGGCCGCTTTGGCGGGCGGGTTCACACCCGTTTTCCGCCGGAACCCAACGGCTACCTGCACATTGGCCACGCCAAATCCATCTGCCTCAATTTTGGGCTGGCCCAGGAATACGGCGGCCTAACCAACCTGCGTTTTGATGATACCAACCCCATCAAGGAAGAACAGGAATACATTGACGCCATCAAAGAAGATATTCGCTGGCTGGGCTTTGATTGGGGAGACCGTGAATTTTACGCCAGCGATTATTTTGAACAGCTCTACAAGTGGGCCATCCAGCTTATCAAAGACGGCAAAGCCTACGTAGACAGCCTCTCCGCCGATGAAATCCGCGAATACCGCGGCACGCTGACCGAGCCGGGCAAAGAAAGCCCCTACCGCAACCGTTCGGTTGAAGAAAACCTGGCGCTGTTTGAGCAAATGAAAAACGGCGAATTTCCCGACGGCAGTCACGTACTGCGGGCCAAAATTGATATGGCCTCCGGCAACCTGAACATGCGAGACCCGGTTATGTACCGTATTCTGCACGCCGAACACCCCCGCACCGGCAGCGCGTGGTGCATTTACCCCATGTACGATTGGGCGCACGGCCAAAGCGATTCCATCGAAGGCATTACCCACTCTATTTGCACGCTGGAATTTGAAGCCCACCGCCCCCTGTACGACTGGTTTGTGGAGCAGTTGGGCATTTTTGCCCCGCAGCAAATTGAATTTGCCCGCCTCAACCTGACTCACACGCTGATGAGCAAGCGCAAGCTTCTGCAACTGGTCAACGAAGGTGTGGTGCGCGGCTGGGATGACCCGCGCATGCCCACCCTGTCCGGTATGCGGCGGCGCGGCTACACCCCGGAAGCCATTCGGGATTTTGCCGAGCGCATTGGCGTGGCTAAAAATGACAGCCTGGTAGATGTGGCCCTGCTGGAACATCACCTGCGGCAGGATTTGAACAAACGCTCTCTGCGCCGCATGGCCGTGCTGGACCCGCTCAAAGTGGTCATTACCAACTACCCCGCCGGGCAAACAGAATACGTAGACGCGGTCAACAATCAGGAAGACCCGGCTGCCGGCACCCGCCCCGTACCCTTCTCTGGTGAACTGTACATTGAACGTGCCGATTTTATGGAAAATCCGCCCAAAAAATTCTTCCGGCTGGCGCCGGGACGGGAGGTGCGGCTGATGCACGCCTACTACGTTACCTGCCAGGAAGCCATCAAAGATGAGGCCGGCAACGTGGTGGAATTGCGCTGCACCTACGACCCCGCCACGCGCGGCGGCGATTCGCCGGACGGGCGAAAGGTGAAAGGCACCCTGCACTGGGTATCGGCGGCGCACGCGGCAGATGCCGAAGTGCGGCAGTACGATTACCTCTTCACCGAACCGGACCTGAGCAACCTGCCGGAAGGCAAAACCTGGCTGTCGGTGCTCAACCCGGAGTCGCTCAAGGTGCTGACCGGCTGCAAGGTTGAGCCGGCGCTGGCCCAGGCCGCCCCCGGCGAGCGGTTCCAGTTTTTGCGCAACGGCTACTACGTGGTTGACCCCGATTCCACAGCAGACCGGCCCGTGTTCAACCTCACCGTTTCACTGCGCGATACCTGGGCCAAAATGCAGAGAAAGGGATGAACCGCGCTGTAAATTGCAAATCAATTCATCGCCGGTTAATGTTGGCAGTGTATGCTGCCGGATAAAAACAAAGGACAAAACAAGTTGGACGCTGAAAACCAGACCCCTGCTGAAAACATCGAAACCATCGAAACCGTTGAGCCGGTTGACCCGGCCCCGGTAGACACCGTTCCCGCCGCCGGGCCGGAACCGGCAGCCCCCGAACCCGCACGCCGCGGCAACAATCCGTGGGTGATGCTGGTGCTGGGCCTG
>RFJF01000587.1 GCA_003695455.1 Chloroflexota bacterium | reverse complement strand
GTTCCGGCGCGGCTTCATCCTGTGGAATGAAACCGCGGTCAACCAGTACGGCTTCAGCGCCGCCGGGCAGCACCAGCGGCGTAACCAAATGGATGCCCGGCCTGCCCTGCCAGCTTTGCAGTTTGAGCGCAATCTGGCGGTTGTAATCAAATTGACCCTGTGCCGTGGCCTGCCGAATATTCAAATCGGCCAGGTCTGCGGGCAGGTCTGCGCTGCCGGTCAGTTCCAGCGGTGGCAGGGCCAGTTGCCGGGTAATGAACGCATTGCGGGCGCGCCGCTGCTCAAGCCGGTTGAGCTGCCAGTACCCCAGCCGAACCATTACCCCCATTGCCAGCAGAACCAGCAGGGTGGGTAGCAGCCACTTTTTGCTGACCAGCACCGCCGGCGAAAATCGCGGTTTGCCGGTGGTTTGGTTGGATTTCAGGTTGAGATTGGCGTTGTTAATCATTGAGTTGCTTTGTTTTTTCCTGCGCCAGCCAGGCGTCAAAATCTTTGGCAGGCAGAACCTGCACGTCGGCCAGCATATCGGCAAAGCCTACACCGCAAAAAGATTCACACGTGAGAACGTACTTGCCGGATTCCAGCGGCGTGATTTTTACAAAGGTGGATTTTCCCGGCAAGACGTTTTCGTTCAGGTCAAAATCTGGCACGGCAAACGAGTGCAAAACGTCGGTACTGTCAATTTTGATGAGGGCGGTTTGGCCCTGCGGCAGATTTAACTCGGTGCTTTGCACGCCTGCCGCCGGATAATTGAACACCCATTTCCACTGCGATGCCTGCACCTCGATGACCAGGTCCGGCTCTGCTGATGAACCGAACGGCCAAAAACGGGATGCGGGGCTACTGACAATGGCCGGCAGGGTTGGGCCGGTCAAATGTGCGGCGGCGGCGGACCCGCTCACGGTTAACACGCTTGTCACGGCCAGCACCAGAATAATTTTGCGGATGCCGGTTCCGTGCTGGTAGGCCCGGGCGCTCCAGGCGGCGGTCAGGCCAATTACGGCGGCGCTGACCCACAAAATCCAGCGGGTGGTGCTGGGCGGCTCAACCTCAATTTCAAACATGGTGCTGCCGCCGCCTTCATCGCCGTTGATTGCCAGAAAAACTTCCCACCGGCCCGCCGCCGGCATTTCAACATCGGTTTCGTAGTAGAGCTTGTTGATTCCCGAGCCGCTTTTGGCCTGTAGCATCAGGGTGCTGGTGTTACCGCTTAGCGGGATGAGTTCAACCTGAACATCTGCCCCCAGCACCGGGACGCCGGCGTTTTCTGCAAGTGAGCCGGGTTTGCCCAGCGGTTTGGAAATGGCGATGGTGAAGTGGGCCTGGCTGCCCGCCCGCAACGGCTGCGGCTGCGTCCACACCGAAACGCGATACGGGCCAACGGGCTGGTTTGAAATCTGGGGGTATCCTCCCCCGTGCGCCTGAACCACGGTTACAAAGCCCAGGCTGATTGGCACAACCATCAGCAGTAAAATCAGGATGGTTTGCGCGGACTGTTGCACAAATCTGGTTGCCACTGCATTGCTCCTATTTTTCCCAACCGGGGGCCAGCATAGTTTCCTCGGTCCCCCACTCGGTTTCTGGCAGTGGTTCCTTGTTGTCTTCGGCCTGCACCCAGCCGGCAATGAGTACTATAGCCGCCACCAGAAACATCATACTCCCCGGTATCCACATCAGAATGCCGCCAAGCATCTGATCTTCCATAACCGATACCCCCCACCAGCGAGGCACGCTGGCGTAGTAAGTATAAATAGGTTCTGTAGCAAAGGCAATGGCTACCCCGGTGAGCATATTAACCGGCACCGCGGCCAACAGGTAGGCAATGCGGGCCGGTCGCGGAAATCTGCCGTGAATGCGCGGCCCGGCTCCTGTAACGTGCCACCAAAACAGCATGGCGGTGGCAAAAAAGGTCAGGTGTTCCAGGTCATGCAGCGTCTCGTTGAGGAGGGCGGCATTGTAGGCATTCGGGTCATGCCAGCCCAGAAATACTGCAAAAAACAGGAGCCAGGCCGCGCCGGGTGGAGTGAGCCGGCGCAGACTTTGCCTAAAGCCAGACTTTGCGGTAAAAAATCCGGCAATTTTGGCTCGGCCTGCGGTGGGCAAACCCCACATCACAAAGGGAAAGGGATTGGCAATGAGCAGCAACGGCGGTACAACCATAACCAGCAACAGGTGCTGTATCATATGCATGTAAAAGAGCTGACTGCCCAAAATATCAATGGGCGACATGAGCGCGATGGCTAAAACGGCTATCCCGCTTAAATAGGCTGCCAGCCGCCAAACGGCTGCCGGTTGCCGTTTGCCCGGTTTTAGCTGACTTTTGTGCAACCGCCGCCATCCGGTAAAAAACAGGGTGCCAAAGAGCAGCAGTGGTACAATAATTTCTATCCGCCAATCCCAGGATTGCAGTAACGCGCTGACAACGGGATTCATAAACTAACCGTGAACAACATGCCCCATCAGGTAAAGGGCCGGGTAAAAGAATACCCAGACCAGGTCAACGTAGTGCCACCAGATGGCGCAGGCTTCAACGCCCCAGTGGCGCTCGGCAGAAAAACTACCTTTGCGGCCGTTATTCCAGACAATGAGAATGAATATGACGCCGCTGACAACGTGCAAGGCGTGCATCCCGGTCATCCCGAATAATACGGCCCCATAAGCGCCATCGCTGGGGCCAATGTGACCCTGCCATTCAAAACCAACCACGCCTACCAAAAAGGCAATGCCCAGCGCGGCGGTAATGAGCAGGCTGCGCAGAAATTCGGGCCGGTCATCGTGGGCAATGGCGGTTTCGGCGCGGTTCATAAAGAAACTGCTCACCAACAGCACCGAGGTGACAATCAGCCCCAGGGTCTGGTCCAAATCAGGCCGGGTGTTGCCCCACAGGTAAAACCGGGAAGACAGCAGGCCAATAAACATAAACGCTTCTGAGGTAAAGAACAACCACAACCCCAGCCGGTTGTTGCGTAACTGCTCGCTGTAGGGTAATTCGTGGTGTTCGTGGTGTGCGGGTTCAACATACGGTGTAGCTACGCTCATTTAGTGACCTCCCTCTTCTGACCACAGGCTGGTGATGTGCATAAAGTATTTCATAATGGCCCATGATTTGGCAATGGCAATGATAAACAGAACGCTGATGACGCCGCCGGGAATTTGGGCTACAAAATATTCCCCAATGGTTAAGACAAACAGTACCACCAGCACAATCACACCTACTCTGTAGGCCGCCTTTTTCTTTTCTTCCATATTGAGTATCTCCTCTGAAACCAGGATTCAGGGTCGGGAGTCAGGAATTAGGGGGTGAGTCTCAGGGGTGTCCCCTTGAGCAAAGCGAAGGGTATCCCGACCACTGAAATGTTATTTTTCATTTTCGTTGTCGTTCCAAAGGGCTGTCCGGCTCCTCTGAAATTTAGCTGCCAGTTACTTCTCGGTTGCATTACTCACTCAGCAGAATTTAGTTGGGCGGTTATTTGCCGCCGCCACCTCCGCCGCCGCCACCTCCGCCGGCGGCCAATCCGGCCGGGTTCATATTCACGTAGGTTGAACCGGGCAGGGCGTAATCATACGGCTCACCCACAACCACAAAGGGTTGGGCGTAGCTGTGTTCGGGAATAGGTGAAGGAATTTGAAACTCCGGCGAGCGCGAACCCCACGGATTGGCTACAGCCACTTCACCGCGGCGGGCACTGACTACCAGGTTGTAAACAAAAATGATCATTGAGATGCCAATGGCAAATCCGGCAATGGTGATCAGAACATGGCCGGTTTGGATGCCCAACGCCGGGTCGTAGTCGGCAATGCGGCGGCGCATGCCGTGCAGGCCAATGTAGGCCTGGGTTAAACTTTGCACCCAGAAACCGGGTACGCTAATCCAGAAGTGGATTTTACCCAACCGTTCATCGTACATGCGGCCGGTCACTTTGGGGAACCAGTAGTAGACCGCGGCAATGAACGGGAAGAAGAAGCCGCCAAACATGGTGGCGTGAAAGTGCCCCACAATCCAGTAGGTATCGTGTAAAAACAGGTCGGTGCTGACGGTTCCGTTGGGCGGCCCGGTCAGGCCGCCAATTAAAAAGACCGAAATGGAGCCCAGCACAAACAGCATGGGGGTTTCGAGCGTTATTTTGCCGCGCCAGAGTGTGCCGGTCCAGCTAAAGAATTTAACCCCGGTCGGCACCGCCACCAGCAGGGTGGCAAACATAAACGGCACGCGCAGGTAATCTTCCATGCCGGCGGCAAACATATGGTGCGCCCAAACCAGAAAGCCAACCAGGGCAATGGTGATGCTTGACAGGGCAATCCATTTGTAGCCAAACAGCGGTTTGCGGCAAAAGACGGGCAGCAGTTCACTGATGATGCCCAGCCCCGGTAAAATAAAGACGTACACCGCCGGGTGCGAGTAGAACCAGAACAGGTGCTGGAACAGAATAACATTGCCCGGCGGCGAGTTCAGTTCGATGGCGTGTTCGGTGAGGTTGGGGTCAAAAAAGCCCATGCCCAGCAATCGCTGAATGAGCACCATCAGGAAGGAGAGGCCAATGAGCTGGGTGGCGGTCAACTGAATGATTGACGTAGCCACGGCGGCCCACACAAATATGGGCATACGGAACAAACTCATACCGGGTGTTCTCATGCGGGTCACGGTGGTCAGCAGGTTTACCGAACCTACAATGGACGACAGGCCAATCAGGTAAACGCCCAAAAAGAACATCTGCACACCCAGCGGAGCGCGGGCGCTGAGCGGCGGGTAGCCGGTCCAGCCGGTATCCCAACCGCCCACAAAAATGCCGGTTACAATCAGCAACGCGCCGGGTACGGCTACCCAGTAACCAAAGGCGTTCAACCGCGGAAAAGCCATATCACTGGCGCCAATCATCAGCGGCACCAGGTAGTTCATCAGGCCGCCAACGCCCATCAAAATGGCGCCAATCATCACAATGCCGTGCGCGCCCACAAAGGTGTTAAAGGTGTTGGTATCTATGTATTGCAGTTCGGGCTGCACCAGTTCAAGCCGGAACGTCAGGGCCAGCGTACCGGCTACAAAGAGCAGGGCAATACCGGTTACAGTATATTGAATACCAATCACCTTATGGTTATAATCGGTGCCAAAGTAGCGGGTCCAGGCCGGTTTGCCTTCTGGCGGGCCGTGGCGCATGGGCGTGGGTTTGCCCTGCATCCACTTAATCCAGTCGGTGAGCACGCCAACGCCCAGCAAAAAACCAATCGAGCCTACCAGCGCGCCAACCACAGATACCGGTTCCATGCCCCAGGCTGCCAGCCCCATACCAATGCGGATGAGCATGGTTACTGCCATTCCCAGAATGGCGCCAATGATCATGCCTATGACGCCTCTGACCAATCCAAGAGAAAGAATCATCTACCACCCTCCTAAAAATGTTGATGTGTTATGTGATGTGTGTCGGCGCATTATTATTCACCCAAACTTTCCATGTAGGCTATCAGGGCATCGATCTCTTCTGCGGACAGAGTTTCGCCAAATTTAGGTGGCATAATGTTGTTAAATCCATCCACAATTTTGGCGCCCGGGTCCACAATCGATTCCCGTAAGTATTCTTCGTCAGCTTTTACAGTTGAACCATCAGCCAGTGGAATATCTTCTTCATACATATTGAGCCAGGTAGGGCCAACACCTGGGCTGCCGTCAATAGTGTGACAAGCGGTGCAGCCATTGACCTCGGCCAGTTTGGCGCCACGTTCGGCAGCCGGCCCTGACTCGGCGGCGGCCAGCGCTTCCTGCTCGCCGGCCAGCCATTCTTCAAAACCATCGGAGGTCATCACGTTGACATTGGCCAGCATGTAGGCGTGGTCTGTACCGCACAGTTCCGCGCACCGAACTTTGTACGTGCCCAGTTCTGTGGGCGTAATGCGCAGTTCTTTGGTCATCCCCGGCACGGTATCCTGCTTAACGCGGAACTCCGGCACCCAGAAATCGTGCAGCACATCGTTTGAGGTCATTTTGAGCAGAACGGTGCGGCCCAGCGGCAGGTTGAGTTCGGTGGTGGTGAGGCCGGCCTCCGGGTAGTCAAAGCGCCACGACCATTGCTGGGCGGTCACCTCAACTACCATCTCATTGTCTCCGGGGGTGGTGATATCGGCCAGGGTTACAGCCCCCAGGTAGCTGAAGTACAGCACAATTACCAGCGGCACAATGGTCCACACAATTTCAAGGGTGGTGTGACCATGAAAGTAGTCGCCGTCGCTGTCATCGCCGGGTTTGCGCCGGAAGGCAAACACGCTGTACAGCACAAACACCATGATCATGGCAAATAAAAATGCGATGACCTGCATGTGCAGGTTGAATAACCAGTCAATGGGGGTGGCCTCGGCGCTGGCGGCTATTGGCGTCAGGTCAATGTTGGAAAAAAAGACCCCCACAATGACGGTTACGGCGACAATTAGAACAACTACGGTAACAAGATGTTTCATATTGACTCCCTTTCTCCTTAGATTTCAAAAACAGGGTGTTTTTGTTATTTGGGTTGGGTAATGGCAGAGACCAGGTCGCTAAAGGATTTGACCATGACCTGTCGATTATCAAATATGTTAATCTGGTTTCCTTCAAGGTTCAGGGCAATAACGCGGAGGGTGGGGTGATTTTTTAGCAGGCTGAAAATCAGGTTGGATTGCGAGGAGACCATTTTCTCGTTGAGTACCAG
Source organism: Chloroflexota bacterium (assembly GCA_003695455.1). Lineage (GTDB taxonomy): Bacteria > Chloroflexota > Anaerolineae > 4572-78 > J111 > J095. Next base: position 4,024 of record RFJF01000587.1, on the reverse strand, counting down.
CACGTCCGGGTGAAGCCGTTCTATTTCGGCGGAAATCAAAGACAAATCCACCGGTACGGTGCCGATGATTTCCAGCGTTTTCTGCGCAACCAGCAATAGCTGCACGCCATTGCTGAACATGGAGTTTTCATCAACTACCAAAACCCGGTGTTTTTTTACAACTTCGCCGTCGGTCATATTGTTTGTTTGATGAGATGCTTGCAAATTTAAAAAGCAGGTGGCATTGCAGATTTAATCTGAATTTAATAATAATACAGAATCTAACCCAATGACTATAGGCCTTGTAGCCATTACGGGTCTAGAAAAGTTCTATATTTAAATTCAATTTTGGGAAAAAGTACTAGTACCGCGAGGGGCGGTGCGGTGCTACTCTTTTTTGGGGTCAATCAGGCCGCGGCGCCTGGCAAAGGCCACGGCTTCACGGCGGTTGCGCAGGTGCAGTTTGCTCAGAATGTTGCGCATATGGTTTTTGACGGTGCTGATAGAAATGACCAGTTTGCCGGCAATGTCCTGGTTGGTATCGCCGTTGGCAGCCAGTTTCAAAACGTCCAGTTCGCGGGTGGTGAGCAAAATCTCTTCGCTTTTTACCGGTTTTTGGGTGTCCAGTTTGTCCCGCATCCGCGAAAATTCATCCATAATCCGCGAGGCCATTTTGCGGGAGATGGCGGCTTCGCCCTGGTCCAGCCCGCGCAGCATATCCAGCAGTTGCGAGGTGCGCATATTTTTGAGCAGATACCCTTTGCCGCCAAAGCGAATAGCCTCAAACAGGCGTTCGTCTTCCTCATGCACGGTGAGAAACACAATGTTCATGCCGGGAAATTCGTTTAAAATCTGGCGCGCCGTTTCAATGCCGGAACCATCCGGCAAACCGATGTCCATCAAAATGGTGTCGGGCAGCAGTTCGCGGGTTTTGGCAAGGGCTTCTGCGGCGGTGGCGGCCTGGCCCAGTATGGTCATATCGGGCTGGGCATCCAGCAGAGAAGCCACACCTTCTCTGAATAGAACGTGGTCGTCAACGAGAAGAATATTCATGAGCACACTGATTTACATATTCGCACTGCAACCGGGAACAGGTTGCCAACAGTGCATCATTAACAACGGCATTTGGGAAATGTCCGATAATCTGCGTTCCGTTGCCGGGCGACGATTTGACTTCAAGCCGCCCGCCAACTTCTTCGGCGCGTTCACGCATGATTTTTAGCCCGTAGTGGCCGTTTGGGCTGGCGGTACTTGTCTCAAATCCTGTACCGTCATCGGTAACAGAAAATGTGGTGGCATTTTGATTGCAAGACAAACGCACGTTTACCGTGCCGGCCTGCGCGTGTTTGCCGGCGTTGGTCAGTGATTCGTGGGCAATGTTTAATATGGTGCGCTGCACAATGCGGCAAATCGGTGTGCCCGCGCCGGAAACATCAATTTGAATATCCAGCCCGTTGCGGTCGCCGATGGTTTTGGCCTGCTGCTGAAGCGCCGGCGCCAAATTTTCAGGTGTGTCCGCTTCGTTGCGCAGGTTGTCAAGCGTGCCGCGAATTTGCCCGTAGGCCAGGTCAGCCACCTGGCGCATATGTTCAAGGTCGGCCTGAATCGATTCAATATCTGCCAGATTTACGGAGTCGGCGTGGGTAGAGAGTTGGTCAAGTTTGAAGTGCAGGTAGGCCAGGTTTTGGCCCAGTTTATCGTGCAGGTCACGGGCAATGCGTTGGCGCTCGGCGCGGCTGGCTTCGGCCTGAATGCGCTCAATGGGAATATCGGCAGCCGAGGCGCGGGCCAAAAGCGTTAGTAGCCCCAAAATAACAAACGGAATGATTAATCCGTAGATTGCAATTTCCTGCCAAAAATCAACATTAAATACGGCGTCATAAATGGGCCAGTGCTCAATCAGTTCCAGCAAGACAATACTGACAACTGCGGCCACAAATACCAGCCGGCGATTGCGTAATACCGAGTGACCAAATGTTTCCATTACAGGTTGTTGTGCCGGGCGCACCTGCTCCATTACCAAATCTGCTCCCCAAAATTGCGTGGCTACATTATATCACACTTCGTAAAATAGGCGGATTCCCGGAGCGTGACATGGATTGGCGGATATGAAAAAACTATCATTTCCGATTCATCAATTTGTCATGTGGGTTGCGTATACTGAGCGCAACAATAACAAACATACCTGACCCGGTTAAGCCGGAATACAACAGGTAGTGGATTAAGGATTACGGATTAGGCCAACACCTCTTAATCCCTAATTCTTACTTACCGGGTACACACAATTTTTACAAGGTATTAACCGAAGAGTATCTGGCTGGATTTCAAATACCAAATGAAAGGGGAACCAAAATGAACAAGAGCGACAAAGAATTGGGCGTAATGATTGGGATGACCATTGGCGGCGTGGTTGGAACCGTAGCCGGGGCCTTGCTGTACACCTTGTTTGGCAGCACCATTATTGTGGCCCTGACCGTGGTTCTGACCTTTACCCTGATTTTTGGGACCTACGGTGGATTTATGGGCTTTCTGATTGAACTGGATACCCGCAACCGGAACATCAACAAACTGATGAAATCTGCCGAAGCCCGGCAGGAACGGGAAAACAACGCCAAAACGCAACCCTTACCAACCATTAGTGCCAGCTAAAAATACTTCAACATCACTTACTGCACCAACATTTCATTCACAACTTCAACCACAACTTCAACTTCTCAACCACAACCTCTACCACAACTTCAACCTCTCAACCACAACCTCAACCTTCGCACCCCAACAACATTTTAGTACAGAGGGCCGGTTTCAAAAACCGGCCTTTTGTTTTTGAATCTACCCAAACATTTGTGCTGAATTTTGGCCGTTTGACCCAAAGCGTGATATACTTTACCGCTCAGATGCCGGCTGCCAGTCTCCAATTCAACACAGGTCAAAGAAAATTGAGTAACCGGGAATTCACCGTTGCCAACGAATACGTGTACAACCGCACCAGCCCGCTGCGCTGGATTATTTCTCACGTGCTGCGCTACCCGGCACTGCCCCTGCTGGCAATTTTGGCTACTGTTATCAACAACCTGGCCTACAGCTACATCCAGGTGCTCATTGGGCAGGCATTCGATTTGCTGACCGTGCCCGGCTGGGCCACGTCTACCCTGCTGTGGATTGCCCTCGGCGCGGTGGGCATGGCCGTGCTGCAGGGCGCCACCGGCCTGGCTCGCAACTACTGCGGCGAGTTTGTGGCCCAGCGCGTTGAGCGCGACACCCGCGACGAGTTGTACATCAACCTGCTGGGCAAAAGCCAAACCTTCCACGGCCGCCAGCGCATTGGTGATATTATGGCCCGCGCCACCAACGATGTGCGCACCGTCAATATGATGTTCAGCCCCGGTCTCACCCTCATTCTGGATTCTGTGGTTGCCATCATTGCTCCCTTTGTTCTGATTGCCCAAATCCGGCTTGATTTGCTGCTGGCTCCCACGCTGTTTCTGGTGCTGTTTGCCGTGACCGTGGCCGATTACAACCGCCGCCTCAAACCGGTTACGGTGGCTATGCGCGCCCAGTTTGGTGATATGAACGCCGGGCTGGCCGAGGCCATCGCCGGGATTGAAACCGTCAAAGCCAACGTGCAGGAGAAGTACGAGTGGCACAAATTTACCCAAAATGCCCGCACCTTCCGCGATTATTTTGTGCAGGAGGGCAAAATCAAGGCGCTCTACCTGCCCATGTTGATGTTCAGCATTGCCTGGGCCGGCGGATTTTTACACGCCCTGCTGCTGTGGCGCGCCGATGAAATTACGCTGGGGCAGGTGGTTTCATTTATGGGGCTGTTTGGTCTGTACCGATTTGTGACCTTCATTTCCCTGTTTTCGTTCAATCTGGCCCAATTGGGGCTGGCCAGCGCCGAGCGCATTTTAACCGTGCTCAACACCGAAACCGAACTCGACCAGAATCAGGGCGGAGTTTCGCAGCCCATCGCCGGGCAGGTGACGTTTGAGAATGTTACCTTTGGCTACAACGGAACGCCCGTACTCAAAAACATCAGCTTCAC
>RFJF01000586.1 GCA_003695455.1 Chloroflexota bacterium | reverse complement strand
GTGTAACGTTACAGTAAGTGTGTTTCCACAAAATCCGGTCAAATATAAAGTTAGTGTAACGTTACAGTGACAATATTATAGAACACCATCCGGCAAGGTGCAAAATCAACCAACCGGCAACTTGACCCCGGCAAAAATGAAAAATAAGGAGTCCGAAACCACGGTTTCGGACTCCGGAAAAGGGTTGAGCTTTGCTCAAAATCCTGCCGGTGCCGGCGGTTAATAAATGTTGCTCTGGCCGATGCGCGGCAGTTGGTAGACTGATTTCCAGCCTTCGCTTTGGGGTTCGCGCAGATAGGGTTCCATCTCTTCTGCCGTGCGCAGGGTGACTTCTTCCACGGGTGGCACGCTTCCGGCGGGGAAGGCTTTGAGAATGTCATCGTGCAGAATGGTCAGGTAGCGCAAAATGGCGGCCAGTGGTTTTTTGGCCTTGCGAGCCTCGCCGTGGGCGGCCAGCCCCACCACGCCTTCCGGCGTGGCAGACACTTCGATGGCAAAGTGGCCTTCGCCTTCGCTCCAGCGGCTGGGCCGGCGGTACGGGTCCACTGATTTGTCAAAGTGGCCGTCGGGAATGTAGCCTTTGCCCTGCGTGTTGACGGCATATTCCATTTCTACCATTTCCGGGAAGAGGTACAGCGCCAGCGAGGTTTCGGCCTCGGCAGCGTGAACAAAGGTCGAATCGTATTCACCGCCAAATTTCTTCTCGCGGAAAAACTCTCGCACGGCACGGTGCCAATCCAGCACGCGGAAAATGCCGGGCAACTGGTAGCGTTTCTGGAACTGTTGAATAGCTGCTTCCAGCATCCACAGGTGGCCGTGGTTGTTAATCATAATTATTTTGCGGAAACCGTCGTTCCACAGCCCCAGCATCACATCAATCAGCATTTCACGGGCAATGTCTTCGCGGACAATGGCGGTGCCGGGCATGCCCATGTGGTGGTAGGGGTGCGCGCCAAAGTTAAGCGGCGGCAGAGAAATGGCCGGCGGCGCGCCGTCCCGGTTATCAACGTAGCGGCGCACGCCTTCCAGAATCTGGCTGACAAACAGGGTGTCGGTGGCGCTGGGCAGGTGCATGCCGTGGTTTTCTGTGCAGCCGATGGGCAAAAAGACGATGTCATTTTTGCGGCGCTGTTCAATCAACTTGTTGCGGGGCATCATTTGCAGGTAAACCCGGGGGTCGCCCCACTGCACCGGCGCGGGCATGCCGTACTCGGCCAGCATGGCGTCAACCGCCGCTTCGTCTGCTTCCCAGATTTCCTTTTTCATCCGGCCAATTTCATCATCTTCAAAAAACAGGTCAACCTGATTTGTTGCCAACCAGCCTGCGGGGGCATTGTTTGTCATTTTTTTTCTCCTAAATTAATTTGAGGGGTTAAATGGGTGTTTGTGTTGCGTGTTCTGCACAAGTTGCAGAACACGCAACACGGATTTTATCTGGTCAATTTAGTGACCGTTCAACATGCCGTTGGGGAAAACCATAATTTTGCCGTCTTTGCGTTCGGTGGCTTTGGCAATGGCCTCAACGGTTTTGTCCAGCTCGTAGCGGGCGGTAATCATGGGGCTGAGGTCCAGCCGGCCCGAGGCCACCATGCGGATGACGTTGGGGAAGGTTTCGTGGCCCGAGTGGCCTTGCGCGCCAAAGAATTGGGCGCGGCGCACCTGGAATGTTTCCAGATAGAGCGGAACATCTTTAGCTGCGCGGCCAATCTGAACAATTTTACCGTTGATAGCCAGACTCTTGACCATTTCCGGCACGGTCAGGTGCGGCGCACCGGCGGCCTCAACGTGAAAGTTGAAGCCTTCGCCTTTGCTGAGTTCCATCATCACCTCGTGCGGAGATACCTCGCGGGGGTCGTACACGTGGTCTGCGCCCAGTTTTTTGGCGATTTCGCGGCGTTCGGCAGAAACTTCAAAGGCCACAATCATCCCGGCGCCGGCGGCTTCGGCCAGCCCCACGGCGGCCAGCCCGATGGGACCGGTGCCAAAAATGCTCACATAGTGGCCGGGGCGGAATCCGCCGGCCCGCTCGAACATAGCGTTGTATGACACGCAGGTGGGTTCGGTCATGGCGGCTACTTCAAAGGCTTTGGCTTCGCTGCCAAAGCGTTCGGCAATCGAGTCAATTTTCCAGGCAAATTTGGCGCCAATTGCCAGGTAGTTGGCAAACGCGCCATCAATGGTAAAGCCAATTTCTTCCAGATGGGTGCAGTGGTTGGGGTAGCCGTTGCGGCAAGGGGTGCAGTGACCGCACCAAATCATTTCTTCTACGGTCACAATATCGCCCACTTTCAAATCGGTAACTTCACTGCCGGTTTCTACTACCCGGCCCGAAAGTTCGTGGCCCAAAATACTGGGGAACTTGGTGAGGCCGGGATACAGGATGTAATCCTGGTCGTCGGTTTCATAAAAGTGCATATCCGAGCCGCACACGCCGCAGGCTTGCACTTCGAGCAGAATTTGGTCCGGTTTGATTTTGGGGTCTGGTTTTTCACGGACTTCCAGTTTGGGGTGCCGCCAAATGCTGTTGCCGGTAATGGCTTTGCCGGTTTCTTTTTCCCAGTCCGATACTTTGTAATCGGCTTTGGGTTCCCACGTTGCGTCTAAAATTAAACCTTTCATAATTTACCTCCGTTGGTACACAACAATTCAGTAAAAGTGTGAGCATCGGTGCCCGAATTGATAGAAAGATACCGGCTATGCACACGTGTGCATAGCCGTGCAGGAAATATATCACAAGTCAGCAGGGTTGTCAATATTTTTCTTGTGACCTAACTACTCTACCTGATTGTGGCGAAGCCGGTGTTGGGATTCCTGCAAGTAGGTTTCCAGCCAGTTCAGCGAGTCTTTGTCTTTGATGGGGGTGAAGGGGTTGGGGCCGGGCGCGGTACATTCCAGAATCACCGGGCCGCCGTAACCGATGGCGTCCAGCGCTGCCAGTTGGGCCAAAAAATCAATGTGGCCCCGGCCAATTGCCTGCCGGTTTGAGTCGGCGGCGTGGTACAGCCACAGCCGGTTGCCGGCCTGTTGCAACGCGAGCGCCGGATTGCTTTCTTCAATATTCATATGGTAGGCATCCAGCAGAATGCCCACGTTGGCCGCGCCCACATCGGTTACAAATTTTGCGGCGTCTGCGCCGGTGTTGACCAGGTGCGATTCATAGCGGTTGAGTACTTCTATGACCAGTTTCAGGTTGAGGCTTTGGGCGTGGGCAGCCACCTGCCGCACCGCCTCTACAAACAGCCGGTACTCATCGGCCTGAGAGCGTTTTGCCTTGATGCGCCCCACATAGCCGTGGCAAGATACCAGCGGCGCACCACCAAGTTCGGCGGCAAAGTCAAGCAGGCGGCGGTAGTAATCTACGGCCTGCCCGCGCACAGCGCCATCGGGGTGGGCCAGGTCCACGTTATCGGGGGTCAGAGAAAATATCTGCAAATTGTGGTCGCGCAGAATTTGGGCTGCCTCGCGGGCCGAATATGCCAAGAGGTTACCCATCAATTCTACACCGTCAAAGCTGAGCGCCGCCAGCCGGTCCGCAATTTCGGCCAGCGGCATCTCGCCAAATGTCCAGGTGCAAACGCCCAATTTTCTTGTCATGTGTCACTCACAGCTAACAGATTTGCCGTGTGCTGATTTTGCCGGCGCCGGAAAGTTTTTTCTTTACTTTGATTGCGTTGCTTGTGTTGCGTGACAAAGCAGGCTGCAACTGAACACGCAACACTGTCTCTGGTGGTCAAAAACGTAAAGCGCCAACCTTGCTCTTGGGAACCTGAAACTTGTATCTGGTTAGTCGTACACGTCACCCTGTGGATTCATGGCGCCGTACAAGTTGGCGTTTGTCAGGTTGGCCCCGTCAAGTTTGGCATCAAACAGATTGGCCCCGCGCAGATGCGCGCCTTCCAGATTGGCATTTTCCAGATTGGCCTGTTTGAGAATTGTTTTTAGCAAGGTTGCCTCAAACAGATTGGCATTTTTCAGGTTGGCGGCCACCGCCTGGGCTTCTCTGAGCGTGGCTTCAACCATGTGTGCATCTTGCAGATTGGCATGATCCAGATTAGCCTGCCTAAAGTTTGCCCGCGTTAGTTGAGCCTGACTCAGATTGGCGCTCTGCAAATCTGCTTGAATCAGGTTTGCGTCTTCCAGATTGGCGCCTGTCAGGTTTGCGTTTTGCAGGTTGGTTTCACGGAGAATTGCCCCAGACAGGTCAGCCCCAGACAGGTCAGCCCCAGACAAATTGGTGTTGCTTAAATTTGCCCGGGACAAATTGGCCCCGCTCAGGTTGGCGCCGTGTAAATCTGATTCTGACAGGTCTGCGCCGTTGAGATAGCTCTGGCTCAAATCACAGCCGGCCAGCCACAACGGTTTGGGCCGGTTGAGCAGATCGTAAATCTGCCACGGTGTCAGTTCGGTCATAGTAGCCCCCTAACCTAATTTGTCTGACAACTGCTGCTCTGTTTCACTGAGTTTGCCTTCGGCTTTAAGTTGATCGGTGTGTTCAAATTCCTGTAATTCGTGGGTCAGGGCATCCAGTTCATCCGCGCCCGACATCATGCGCACCATTTCTTCGCGGCTTAGTTCCTCTTTGGTAAAAGTGCCAAAGGTGCGGCCCCGTTTGAGAATGGTGAACCTGTCGCCAACGGCGTAGGCATGGTGCGGGTTGTGGGTGATGAACACCACTGCCAGCCCGCGTGCCCGCGCCTGGGCAATGTAACGCAGTACGGTTCCGGCCTGTTTTACACCGAGCGCGGCTGTTGGCTCATCCAAAATCAGGGTTTTGGCCCCAAAATAGACAGCGCGGGCAATGGCTACGGATTGGCGCTCACCACCGGAGAGCGTGCCCACCGGTTGGGAAGGATCGCGGATATCAATGCCCATTTTAGCCATTTCTTCATGGGCCACCCGGTTGGCAAATGCTATATCAAATCGTTTGAGCGGCCCTATGCCTTTGGTGGGTTCTGAGCCTAAAAAGAAGTTGCGCGAGATGCTCATGAGCGGAATCATAGCCAAATCCTGGTACACGGTGGCAATTCCGCGGTTCAGCGCATCGCGGGGGGAGTTAAAGCGAACTTCTTCACCTTCCACAAAGTATTGCCCTTCACTCTGCTGGTGAACCCCGGACAGCGTTTTGATGAGAGTGGATTTACCGGCGCCGTTATCACCCAGCAGGCACATCACCTCGCCGGCGCGTACTGCCATCGAGACATCGCTGAGGGCAATGACGTTGCCAAAATATTTGGAGATATTTCTAACTTCAACGCGTGGAATATTGTTTGTACTCATCGTCGTGCCGCCTCCGCTCGTTTTCTGATGTAGTTGTTGATCAACACCGCCAGAATTAACATGCCGCCCATAAAGACCTGGAACCAGTCAGCAGAGACCCCGGCAAAAACCACCCCCTGCCGAACCATCCCAATAATGAGTGCCCCCAGTACTGCGCCAATGGCCGAACCATAGCCGCCGGTGAGCAGGTTGCCGCCCACAACCGCCGCAATAATGGCCTGAAATTCAAGCTGTTCGCCGCGCAGGGTATCCATTGATTTTACGGTGATAACCTGGATGGTTGCCAGCAGCCATGCGGCGGTGGCGGTGGTCATAAAGAGCGCGATTTTCAGCCGGTTGACCGGCACACCCACCTGCCGGGCTGCCTGCGCCGCGCCGCCGGCGCCAAAAATCCAGTTACCAACCTGGGTGCGTAACAAAACCCAGGCTGCAACGGCGCCAATCAGCAGCCACCAGAGTACCGAAATTGAAACATTGGCGCCCATAACCGGAATATCAACAGCAAAGATGTAGCGCATCATTGTAAAGCCGGGCATATCATCAAGGCTGCCAATTTGGGTACGGCCGGTAATCAGCCGGGTCACGCCGATGGTTAACCCGCGAATAATAAACAGGCTGCCCAACGTAATAATGAAAGACGGCAGCCCGGTTTTAACAACCATAATGCCATTGAGCCAGCCCACAAACAGAGCCACAACCAGTGCTACCAGCGCGCCCACCCACAGCGGCATGCCCATCACACTGGCCAAAATGGCCATGATTGCCCCCGATAATCCGACCATTGAGCCTACTGAAAGATCAAACTCGCCGCCAATCATCAGCAGGGCCACCGGCACGGCGATAATGCCCAAACTGGCGGCTACTTCCAGGTAGGTGGCGGTGCCGCGTAAACTAAACCAGGCATTGGGGGCCACAACGGCAAAAAATACCCAAACAACAATGGCCCCGGCCAGCGCGCCCAGTTCCGGGCTTCTGAGCAGCCGGGTGATTAGCCCGGTTTGAGCCATACGTTCGTCTTTTTGTGCGGCAGTTGTTGTTGCCATAACTGTCTCCTCTTTTTCAGATTAACGGCAGGCAGCAAGTTCAAAGTTACGGCTTGCTGCCTGCCAATTGCTACAGATTAGCGCGTGCCTGCCGCGGCCAGATCAATCACCTGGGCGGCGGTATCCTGGGTTACAAACCCGGGACCGGTCATCAGTACATCGTTGGCAATGGTATTGAGGTTGGTGTTGTACAGTGTCAGCAGCACAATAGGCAGGTAGCCCTGCAGATACTGCTGCTGGTCAATGGCAAACAACACATCTCCGTCACGGATGGCTTCCAGCACTTCCGGCGAAAGGTCAAACGTTGCCAGTTTAATTTGACCAAGCAGGCCGTCGTCTTTAAGCGCGGCCATAGCGGGCGCGGCACCGGTTGGCCCCAGGGCCATCACGCCGTCAATATCGGGGTTGGCCGTCAGCGCCGCCGAGACGCGCTGCTGGGCGTCAATTGGGTCGGCCAGGTCAACGGCCAGCACTTCAGACGTGCCGCCGGTTTGGGCCAAGGCATCGGCAAAACCCTGGCAGCGCAGGTCCAGCGCCACGTTGCCTACTTCCTGGTTAATGCAGATGGCTTTGGTTACACCGGCCGCGCCCATGCGCTCGCCGCCGCCAAAACCGGCTTCGTATTCAGTCTGGCCTACGTGAACCAGAATGCCCAGTTCTTTGGCCACGTCGCTGCCGGAGTTCATTGAAATAACCGGGATGCCGGCATCCACGGCCGCGCGGATTGAGTCGCCCAGCGCGTCGGCATCGGGAATGGACACCACCAGCCCGTCCGGGTTGGTGGCTACGGCGGCATCAATCAATTGAGACATGGCCACCATATCAAAGGTTTGCGGGGCCTGGTATTCTACCGTGACGCCCATATCTGTGGCGGCCTGTTGTACGCCGTTGGCTACCACTGACCAGAACGGGTCGGAAGCCTGACCGTGGCTGACCACCACAATCCGGATATCGGAGCGGTTGCCCTGGCTGGCCGGGGCCGCGGTTTCCTGCTGAGTTTCGGCCGGGGCGGCTTCAACTTCAACGGTCACTACTTTTTCTACTTCTTTTTCAACTTCAACGGTCACTACTTTTTCAACTTCAACCGTTTCTACCTTCTCCACAACCTGCGATTGCCCGCAGGCGGCCAACAGGCTGGCCAGCATCATAGTGAGCACTACCCACACTACACTTTTAAACTTCACGTGCTTTTCCTCCTTCATCACTGATTAGTACAAGATGTTTGTTGTTTCTATTTCAATTACCACAAAAATTTGTCGCTGTTCAAAAATAGGCATCCCTCCTTTCAAGGTTATTATAAATTTTCGTCACATTCAGAGACACAAATTATTGGTGTGCAACTGTACATAACACAACAATTTGATTTTCTGGCGACGAAAAACCAGAAACGTAATCAGGATTTGCCGGGCGCAGCGGTTTATCAACCGGCGTTCGGCAGGGGCGGAAACTCCGAGAGTTCCACCGGCCGGGCTTCGTCAAATGAACGGGTGGCGGCCAGGCCAACAATCAGGCTGGCGCGGGCATCGTACAGGTTGATGGCGGGAGGTTGGTTGTTGATGACGCGGGTTACAAAATCGCGGGTTTGGTTGATGTATGCGGGGATGAAACGGTCATGCAGATAGGGGATAAGATCGTGGGTGGCGCCTTGCCGGGTCAGCGTAACCAGCGCCGTTTTCCGGTACTGGCCAATGTTGATGCCGCCCTCGGTGCCCAGAATTTCGGTGCGGATATCGTAGCCGTACACGGCGTTGCGGCTGACTTCTACATTGCCAATGGTGCCGTTTTCAAAGCGCAGGTTGACCACGGCGTTGTCAATATCGCCCACGTCGTTGAGTTCCGGAAAGGCGAGCGTGCCGCCTTCGGTGTAAACGCGGTGTACTTCGGTGTTCATCAGCCAGCGGGCCAGGTCAAAATCGTGGATGCCCATATCCAGAATCAGGCCGCCGCTGACGGCGCGGGGCGCAAAATGGAGAGGCGGGCAGAATGGGTCGCGCCCAATGGCTTTAAACGTGGTGGGCGTGCCGATGACTCCATCTTCAATTTGCTGTTTGGCGGCGGCGTAGGCCGGGTCAAAGCGGCGCATAAAACCGGCCTGCACCATTGCGCCGTGCTGTTCTGCGGCCTGAATGGCGCGGTCGGTCTCTGCCACGGTCAGGGCGATGGGTTTTTCGCAGAACAGGGCTTTGCCGCTGGCAGCGCCGTCTACCAGAATTTGGGCGTGGGTGTTGGTGGGTGAAATAATGAACACCGCCCGCACGTCGGGGTGGTCCAGCACGTCGTGGTAGTCGGTTGACCAGCTTTTGGCCTCGATTTCGGCGGCAAAGGTTTGGGCGTGGTCGGCCAGCACATCAGACACAATGGCGATGTCAACTTCGGGCATGGCGGCCAGTTGGCGGGCGTAAACCTGCCCCATTCGCCCCAACCCAATGATTCCAACCGGAAGTTTTGCAGGCATTGGCGTTCTCCCTATTCAATCTCGCTGAGTTTGACCGGCCGGTTTTCGCGGTACGATTTCCAGGCGGCCATGCCCATCACCACCGGAATCCGGCCATCAATGCCGGTGACCGGCGGCGGGGTATCATTTTGCACGGCGGAAATGAAGGCTTCCATTTCGGCGGCGTAGGCTTCCAGATAGCGTTCCAAAAAGAAAAAGGGAGGCGGCGGGGCGTGAACGCCCTGCTCGTTGCTGAGTACGGCGGTGTGGGGGGTGGTGTTTGAGACCACCACGTTGCCGCCGGAGCCGAATACTTCGACCCGCTGGTCGTAGCCAAACACGGCTTTGCGGCTGTTGTCAATGGTGCCGATGGCGCCGTTGGCGTATTTGAGGGTGATGACCGCGGTGTCCACATCGCCGGCCTGGCCGATGGCAGGGTCTACCAGTACCGCACCGCTGGTAAAAATTTCCTCTACTTCACTGTCAATCAGGTAGCGGGCCATGTCAAAATCGTGGATGGTCATATCCAGAAAGAGGCCGCCGGACACTTTGATGTACTCGATGGGCGGGGGTTCGGGGTCCCGGCTGGAAATGCGCACCAGGTGCGGCTGCCCGATTTTGCCGGCGGCAACCATATCGCGGGCGGCTTTAAAGTTGGGGTCAAAGCGGCGGTTGAAGCCAATTTGCAGTTTGACGCCGGCGCGCTCCACGGCAGCCAGCGCGCTGTCAATCTGGGCCAGGTTGAGGGCAATGGGTTTTTCACAGAAGATGTGTTTGCCGGCGTTGGCGGCCTGGGTCATCAGCGGGGCGTGGGTGTTAGTGCTGGAGCAGATGACCACGGCGTCAATGGCGGGGTTGTTGAAAATATCTTGCGGGTCGGCGGTAACGGTGGGGATTTGGAAGCGGTCGGCGCATTTTTTGGCGCTCTCCACAAACACATCGGCCACGGCAATCAGGTTGGCCTGTGGAATGCGGTACGACAATGTTTCGGCGTGAACCTGCCCAATCCGGCCCGCGCCAATCAATCCAACGTTGATTGAATTTGTCATCGGTGATGATCCTCTGTTTTTATGAGAATTTAGAAGAAGGAAATCAGAAGCCTGACCAGCCAATTTTTCTGTTCTGATTTCTCACGCTGATACAAATGGTACTCAACATCCAAAAAGTTTGTCTGCACCGCCCCTACCGCCCCGGCGCGGCAACGGATTCGCGCTCAACCAGGGTGCAGGGCAGGCGGATATCGTGCACAAGTTTGCCGTCCAGCAATGCAAGCGTCATTTGCATCGCCTGCCGGCCCAGTTCCAGCAACGGCTGGGCCACCGTGGTTAGCGGTGGGGTTACATACATTGCCGCTTCAATGTTGTCAAAGCCCATCACGCTCAGTTGAGCCGGAACCGCCACGCCCTGCCGCCGGGCTTCCATCATCAAACCGATGGCGGTGAGGTCGTTGAAACAAAATACGGCGGTAGCGCCGGCCTGTGCGTAAAGATGAAACCCGGCTTTCCCCCGTTCGATGTCGGTATCGGCAGCGACGTTGGCAATCAGGTTGGGGTCCGGTTGAATACCAGCTTGCTGAAGGGCCGCCTGGTAGCCGCTCAACCGGCGCTGATTGGAGCGGGGCCGGTTGGTGCAGCCCAGGTAGCCAATCCGGCGATGGCCCAGACCCAGCAGGTATTCAACGGCCAGCCGCGCGCCCTGAATATCGTTGCTGCGGATGGAGTGCAGGTACTCGCCCTCTTCCTGGTTGTTGATCAAAACAATGGGAATTTTGATCTGCTCCAGACGAGAACTGTACAAACTGCCCACGCGTGATGAGGTAACAATGATTGCATCAACCCGGCGACGGTGCAAGGTTTCAACCACGGCATTTTCCTGGTTGGGATTGTTGTGAGAAGTGGCAAGAAAAACACTGTAATCGGCGGCCTGGGCAACACCCTCAACGCCCTCAACCACGCGTACTACAAAGGGGTCGGCAATGGTGGTGATGACCATGCCGATGGTTTGGGTTCGCTGGGAGAGCAGGCTTTGAGCCACAGCGCTGGGGGTGTACCCCATTTGCTGCGCGATTTTCCGAATGCGGTCGGTGGTTTCAATGCTGATGGCCGGGTTCCCTTTAAGTGCCCGTGAAACGGTGGTGTGTGACACCCCCGCTACCCTGGCAATGTCTTTGATGGTAACCGGCATTCTTCCCCCCATTGGAATAACAGCGACGACCCACATTGGCGCACACGTGTGCATTGATGCCGCCTATCTTACC
>RFJF01000585.1 GCA_003695455.1 Chloroflexota bacterium | reverse complement strand
GACGTTGACTCGGTTGCCAACACGGGCGCCAGCCGTTATTTCATCGAAATTAAAATTGACCCCGCCAGCCTGTCCGGCAGCAATGGTTTGCGTTACAGCGGTGTTGAACGGGTGCTGTACCACAACAAAACCACCGCGCCGCTCACCGAGATTGTCTTTCGGCTGTACCCCAATCTGCCCGGCTACGACGGCCAGCTTCAGGTTGAGCGCATCATTTTGAACGACCGGCCCGTGTCCGGCCAGCCGGAGGCCAAAGATTCGGCGTTGCGCGTGCCGCTGGCCGAACCCCTCCAACCGGGCCACAGCGCCGACATTACCGTGGCGTTTTCCGGCACTGCCCCCACGCAGACCCGGCAGGGATACAACATTTTCAGCTTTACAGACGGTATTGCGGCGCTGGCCGGTTTTTACCCGGCCATTGCCACCGTTGATGACAACGGCTGGGATACCGCCGTACCGCCCAACTATGGCGACGCCACCTTTCTGGAAACATCGTTGTACCGGGTGCGGCTCACCCTGCCCGCCGGGTTCACCGTGGCCGCCTCCGGCAGCCTGCTCAGCACAGAGCAAAATGCCGATGGCACAAAAACGCTTTTGCTGGCAACCGGCCCCATGCGCGATTTTTACCTGGCCCTGTCTGCCGATTTTGAAGTGGTCAGCGGCACGGTAGATGGCATCACCGTGAACAGTTACTACCTGCCGGGGCAAGCTGCCGGCGGGCAGCGCGCCCTGGATTACGCGCTCGATGCGCTGGAGATATTTGACCGTCGCTTTGGCCCCTACCCCTACGCCGAATTTGACATGGCAGCCACACCCACCACCGCCGGCGGGGTTGAATACCCCGGCATCATTGTGGCCTCAAAACGGTTTTACAATGAAACAGGTGGATTTTTTCAGCACGTCATTGGGCACGAGGTGGCGCATCAGTGGTGGTACGGGCTGGTGGGCAACAATCAAATCACCGAACCGTGGCTTGATGAATCGCTCACCAACTACAGCGCGGCCATCTACTGGGAAGAAGCCGAAGGCGCAGAAACCGGGGCCAAAGTTGTAGAGAACTATTTTGTTAAACCGTACCAACGCGCCCTGCGTGACGGAGACGACCAGCCGGTAATTGGGCCGGTGTCGGCTTTTTCTCAGCCGGATTACGCCACCATTGTGTACGGCAAAGGGCCGCTGTTTTTTCACGATTTGCGAACCCGGCTGGGCAACGATACATACTTTAAAATTATGCAAACCTACCTGAACCGCTACAAATACCAAACCACCACCGCCGACGACCTGTTTGCCGTCATCGAAGAGGTTTCCGGGCAAAGCGTTCAGCCGGCAGCCGATACCTGGCTGCGTTCCCCGTAAGCATTTACACCTATTTTTTAAGATCAACTTCTGTCACACGGCAAGATATGATATAATTGAACAGGGCTGTGCCTCAAATCAGGCTATGTTTTACCGTTACCAACCAGATTTTTTACTCGTCAAACAACCCAACCCCTGTTTAAACTAATCTGAGGATGGATGTATGGCTGGTGGATCAAATTTAAAGCGTGTCAAACCAACTGACACACAGCGGATGACCCGGCTCAAAAAAGAAACGCCCGCGCCGGAAGAGAATGGCATTTTTGTACCGCTGGAACCCGAGCCGCCCGATACGCCAATTCAGCGAGGGTTCATTAGCCCGGGCCGCGCCGAACGCATGAAATTGCAGTTGTGGCTGGCCGACAACATCAGAAAATCTGTGGCGCCCAATATTCCGCTGGACTTGCCGCTGGAGAAAACCCCGGAGCGGGCGCAACTGGTGCAACAACGTTTTCAGCAGGCGCTGCAAAAAGCCAACATCCACCCCCCCGCCGATATTTCTCCCCAGCAGTTTTTTGAAAACGTTGTTGACGAAATTTTTGGCTACGGCCCGCTTGAGCCGCTGATTCGTTCTGACCGGATTACCGAAATTATGGTCAATGGGCCGTATGTGATTTTTGTGGAGCAAAAAGGGCGGCTGGCCGAAAGCGGCCACAAATTTCTGGACGACGACCACGTTGAACGCATCATCAAGCGTATTGTGCGGCCGCTGGGGCGCATGGCAGATTCTGAACACCCGCTGGTTGACGCCCGGCTGCCGGATGGTTCTAGGGTGAACGCCGTGCTGCGGCCCGTAGCCATAGACGGGCCAAGCATCACCATCCGCAAATTCTCAAAAGACCGGCTGGTGATGGATGATTTGATTAATTTTGGGTCGCTCACGCCAATGATGGCTAAATTTCTTGAGGCCTGCGTGGTGTCGCGGCTCAACATCATTGTGTCGGGTGGAACCGGCTCCGGCAAAACAACGCTCATCAACATTCTGTCCGGCTATATCCCCGAACACGAGCGCACCGTAACCATTGAAGACGCCGCCGAGCTTCAATTCAAACAGCGCAACGTGGTGCGGCTGGAAACCAAAAAACCCACCCCGGAAAGCCCAACAGAAATCACCACCCGAGATTGCGTCATCAACGCCCTGCGCATGCGCCCGGAACGCATTGTGGTGGGCGAATGTCGCGGCGGCGAAACCCTGGATATGCTGCAAGCCATGAACACCGGCCACGACGGCAGCATGACCACCGTGCACGCCAACGACCCCCGTTCCTGTTTTGACCGGCTGGAATCGCTGGTGCTGATGGCCGGGGTGGATTTTCCCATTCACGTGGTGCGCAAACAAATTGCCTCGTCGGTAGACCTGATTGTGCAGGCATCGCGGCTGCGGGATGGCTCCAGAAAAATCACCCATATTACAGAAATTCAGGGCATTGAAGGCGAAAACGCCATCCTGCAAAACATTTTCACCTTTTCAGACCAGGGTGATGACGAGGACGGCAAAATCATTGGCGAACACGAGCCGGGCGGAATCCGGCCCCGTTGTGAATCGCGCCTGAAACAGAACGGCTTTAATTTTCCGGCGGCTATGTTTATGAAACGCAATACTTTTTAGGCAAAATAACCAGTAAAGATATGCCACAAAACCATTCGTCACGCACAAATTC
This sequence comes from Chloroflexota bacterium, assembly GCA_003695455.1. Lineage (GTDB taxonomy): Bacteria > Chloroflexota > Anaerolineae > 4572-78 > J111 > J095. Next base: position 5,651 of record RFJF01000585.1, on the reverse strand, counting down.
ACATCTGGATGTGCTGTATCTGGTTACCCGCGAATTTAACGCCGGGTTAGACCAGGATATTGACGATGTGCTGTTTAACGTGCTTTCTGCCACAGTAGCCTCAGTTGGGGCAACAGAAGCCTGCCTGTTTCTGTTTGATGAACCAGACAAGGTTGAACAGGCGCTAATTATCAGCAATTCTGAGCGAAAAGAGTATCCGGCTGAAATTGTGGATGCCGTTGTTCAGCACGGGCTGGCCGGCTGGGTGTGGCAAAATAAACAGGGCGCGGTGATAAACAACACCCAAAGTGACAAACGCTGGTACAAAAATCCTCCCACCCCCCAAATTAAAAATGCACTCAGCGCGCTGGGTGTACCTGTTCAAACCGCCCCTGATCACCCATTGGGGGTGTTAATTATTACGGCTACTGAAGCCGATTTTTTTAACAAAGACGACCTGGCCATGCTGACCGTCATCGCCGGTCAGGCCGCGTTTGCCGTTTCTAACACCAGACTCTACCGGGCAGAAATGCACCGTCGCCGTGTGGCCGATGTGCTTGGTTCAATTGCACACACCATCAACTCTACCCTCAACCTTGATGAAGTACTGCACCTGATTCTGGAACAGCTTGCCCGCGTTATCAGTTACGACAGCAGTTCAATTTTGCTCTACAACCCTGAAACCCGTGAACTGGCTGTTACCGCGGCGCGCGGCTTTGAAGATATGCAAGATGCGCTTAACGTTCGCCTGTCGTTTGATAGAAATTCACCAAATTATCAGGCCATCCTCAACAAAGCACCGGTGCTGATTGGCAATGTAGATGAAGAGCCAAACTGGAAAAAAAGCCCCTCCTCCAAAAATGTAAAGAGCTGGATTGGCGCACCGCTGATTGCCCGCAACGAGGTAGTTGGTATTTTAACCGTAGACAGCTACCAGTTGCACCAGTACGGCCAGGATAACGTTGATGTAGTAGCAGCCTTTGCCGACCAGGCCGCCACAGCCGTGGCCAATGCGCAGGCTGTGTCTCGATTGCAAATGGCCGAAGCCAGCTACTCGGCGTTGTTTGAAGACAGCACCGATATGATTCTGATTACCGATTACGACGGCGTGATTCTGAACGTAAACCGCAAGGGCTGCCAGATTTTGCGCCGCCCCAAAGATGCCATCACCGGGCTGAACATCACCTTCTTTTCACCACAGCTCAAAGAATTTCTGGACGAAAACACCGCCCTGCTGCAAGCCTGGCGAGAAGCATCAATTGATGTGGAAATTGTAGATGCCTACCGCCAAAAAATCCCGCTGGATGTCCGCATGCGGCACATTCAGTTTGGCGGTTTTGAGCGCGTAGAGTGGGTGGGGCGCGACATTTCTCGGCGCAAAGAAATTGAACGGATGCGTCAGGATTTGGTGAACATGCTGGTGCATGACTTGCGCGGGCCGCTGGGCAACCTGATTAACACCATTGATTTAATGATTATGATGGTGAACATGGGTGCCGAGGGGGAAAAACTGCTGCAATTCCTTGAGATGGGCAAGCGTACCGGCCGCACTCTGACCGACCTGGTTGATTCGATGCTTGACGTGAGCCGGCTGGAACAGGGAGAAGTTCCCCTGCAGTGTGATGTGACCAACCTGGCTGAATTTATGCAGGAAGTCAATGAGCAGGTTGAACTTCAGGCCAACGGAAAAGAAACCACGCTTATTTATGCTCCCCTGCCGGAAAATGTTAAAGAAATCTGGGTTGACAACAGCCTGATACGCCGGGTGCTGACCAACCTGATTGGCAACGCAATTAAATATGCGCCGGAAAAATCAACAGTGTGGATTGCTACAGAGGCAGACGAGGGCCGGATTCACTTTTCGGTGAAAGACAACGGGCCGGGTATTCCCAAAGCCGAACAGCCGCGCATTTTTGACAAGTTTTCACGGGTTAATTACAGCGCAGATGGCCCATCCGGGGTGGGGTTGGGCCTGGCCTTTTGCAAGTTGGCCGTAGAGGCCCACGGCGGCACCATTAGCGTTGAAAGCGAGGGTGTGCCCGGCCAGGGCAGCACCTTCCACGTTTTTCTTCCCCGCAATGTGGGTTGCTAATCTACCGGCCGCGCCGGTTGACCGGCAGCCGGCAGGTCAAATTAACCCCACCACAAACAACAAAGTAAAATCACCAGCCTGCCAACCCGCAACAGATAATTTTATCTTGCCTGCCGGTCTGCGCAAGGAGCAACAACCATGAATTCACCAAACCAAAAACTAGACTCAACAGCGCTGGAATCGGCGTGGCGGCGTTTTGCCGAGTTCGACCTGAATGCCGCCGCCGCTGCCCGATACCACAAACGGCTGCGCGAAGTTGCGCTGGGGCTGGCTATGGTAGCAGTGCTTTTTGCCGTACTCACCGGCAGTTACAACGTCATTCGCTTTGTTCCCCCCTACCTGCATTTTACATTCAGCGTGGCGCTGATTGTTATTTTGATTGTTAATTTCATTATTTTGGCGCTGGTTATCCAGTCGCACCGGGCCGCCGCCGCCGCCGAGCTGCAAGCCGCGGCTCAGGAAATCAAAAAAGAAATTTACCTGTACCGAACAATTATGCAGTGGCACGATGACCCCGACCACTGGCTCAGCGAACGGCTGGGTCACATTCAGCGCCACGTAGCCGACAGCATGGGCAGCGAATTCAGCCTGAACCCATACACCGGCCCGCTCCCGCCTGGTTATCTACCCGATGACCCCACCAGCGACCCCGGATTCACCCGGCTGCTGCCCAACGATTACCTGCGTTACCGGCTGGAAAACCAGATTGCCACCTACACATCAGAATTGGCCGACCCCCAAAAACGCCGCGTTTTTTTGCAGGTGGGCTTGCTGGTAACCGGCGGGCTGAGTCTGCTGCTGGCCGCTATTGGCGGCCAGTTGAACGCCTGGGTGGCGGTTTCGGTGTTTGCAGCCGCGGGGCTAATTAGCTGGCTTGAGCCTCGGCAACTGGATTCTGCCATTAGCAACCTCAACCAGTTGATTATGGGGCTGAATATTGTAAAAGACCGCTGGCAAAGTTTGGGCGCAGACCAACACACCCCCGAGGAGTACTTTAAATTGGTGGTTGCCACAGAAAGGATAATCTGGAGCCACTACAATAAACACGGCAGCGAAATGTGGCGGGCCGTTGACGAACTGCGGGGCCACTCGCGGGATGCGCTGGATGAGGTGCAGCACCTGTCTGCCGTGGCCGCGCTCCCCGCCGAGCCGGCGCCGGCGCAGCCCGATACCGGCGATATTGAAATTGTTGCCGCCAAAATTGTGAGCATTGCCGAAAACGGAACCGAAGAAAAACCGGATTCTGCGCCGGCAGTGGTTGAAACTGCCCCACCGGCTCTGCCAACTTCGGCTGCCGCGCCGGCCCAGGGGTTGCCGCACGCTTTTGTGGTGATGCCCTTTGGCCGCAAACAAGGCTCCGATGGTCGCTGGCTGGATTTTGACGCCATTTACACAGGGCTCATTCGGCCCGCGCTGGAAGCCGCCGGGTTTGAGGCGTTTCGCGCCGATGAAGAAAGCGTGAGCGGCGATATTCTGACCGACATGTTCCAGGAATTGCTGCTGGCGGACCTGGTCATTGCCGATTTGAGCATTGACAACGCCAATGTCTTTTACGAGCTTGGCGTGCGCCACGCCATCCGCCGCCGCGGGGTGGTACATATTCAATCCGGGCGTTCCTACATGCCGTTTGATATTTTTAACGTGCGCACCATTCCCTACCACGTTGACAAACATGGCCGCCCCGATGCGGCACATCTGGAAAAAGACCGCCAACTCATCACCAAAATCACCCGCGAAACCTGGGCCTCGGATACCGACCGGGTGCACAGCCCCATTTTTAACCTGCTGCAAGGCTTGCCGGAGCCGGACAGAAAGGCGCTCCGCACCCCGTTGGCTACCGGCTTTTGGCGCGAATACAACGAGTGGAAAGAGCGGGTGGCTATTGCCCGGCGGCAAAAACGCATTGGCGATGTACTGCTGCTCACCGATGAAATCAGCAACCCGCTCATCAAGGAAGAGGCCATTGCCGAAGCCGGCAAAGCACTCCAGGGCATGGGCCGCCACGAACTGGCCCTGCAACAGTACCGGCGCGGGTTGGAAATTAACCCCGGCAACACCGCTTTCCGGCGGCAGGAAGCGTTCCACCTGAACCGGCTGGGGCGCATTGACGAGGCAATTGTCAAGTTAGAGCGCCTGCTGCGCGACATGCCAAACGACATCGAGGCAATTTCAACGCTCGGCCGAATTTACAAGCAAATGTGGAACGAAACCTGGGAAAATGTTGCAGACCTGCAGGGCCGCATTGACGAAGCCTACAAATCATCGCACTGGCTGGTCAAATCTATCAACACATATTTGGCCGGCTACCGGCTGGACCAGAACAACTACTACCCCGGCATCAACGCGCTCACCGGCTCGGTGCTGATGGATTATTTGTGCAGCCGCCAAAGCCGCACAGAAACTACCCCGGACCCCGAACTGGACGAAATCCGGCAAAATCTACCCAAACTCAAGGGGGCGCTCCAGTTTGCGCTGGAAAGCGCCATCGCCCGCAACGGCTCAGATTACTGGGCGCTGGTTTCGCTGGCAGAACTGGAAGTGAGCCACGCCGACGATGCGGAACAGGTGACCCGCGCCTATCGCAAGGCGTTGACGGCGGCGCGCAAAAACGCGGCCAACCTCACATCGTCGCTGGCGCAGTTGGAACTGCTTAAGTCGCTTGATTTCCGGCCCGAATTTGTGCAGGCCGGAATTGATGTGTTGCAGGGCGAACTTAACCGTGTCAAATCTGAGGCAGACAGCGAAGACAGCGGCAGCAGCGTGTCTCCGGCGCAGGTCTTTTTGTTTGCCGGCCACCCCATTGACCCGCCCTCGCAGCGGGAACGGCGTTTTCCGGCGGCCATGGAAAAAGAAGTTCGTCAGAAAATTGAGGCGGCGCTGGCCCAGCACAACCCCGGTAAAAATGACCTGGCCATCACTGCCGGGGCCGCGGCCGGCGGCGATATAATTTTTTTGGAGCTCTGTCTTGAGCGGGGGATGCGGGCAGAAATTCACCTGCCGTTTGATGAAGCCCGCTACATTCAGGAGGCCATCAGTTACGCCGGAGATCAATGGGTTGAGCGATTTTACACCCTGCGCAACAGCCCAAATGTTGTCATCCGGCAGCAGGTAGACCACCTGGGGCCGGTAAAACCGGGCGATAACATTATTGGGCGCAACGTGCGCTGGGCGCTGTACGCGGCGCTGGTGTACGGCATTGACCACACCCGCTTTATTATTTTGTGGGATGGCAAAACCAGCCACACACCCGGCGGCCCGGATAGCGTGCTGGAGCAGGTTCGGCAGCTTGGTGGCCGCATTGAACACCTCAACACCACCAAATTTGATTACTGGAAGGCCGAGGGCAAAGTCAGCCGCGCGCTCGATATTCTGACGCAGGGGCTTTAAATTACCACACACCCAACAAAAAAGCCGGCGAACGTGCAAACATTCGCCGGCTTTTTGATTTTGTGACTCTACCGTTTAAAGAGGCTGGCAATGCCGCCCAAACAACCCGGCGGCTCCGGTTGAGGCTCCGGCTGCGGCGGCGGTTCCGGTGTAGGTGGCGGCGGTTCGGGCGTGGGGGGTGGCGGTTCGGGCG
>RFJF01000584.1 GCA_003695455.1 Chloroflexota bacterium | reverse complement strand
CCTGACCATCGGCGGGAAGATGGTAGAACTGGCCGGCAAGGCCAAAAACCTTGATGCCGCCAAAGCGCTGCTGGCCCAATCGCTGGACAACGGCCAGGCATGGGCCAAATTTACAGAGTGGATTACCGCCCAGGGCGGCGACCGGCGGCAACTGGAAAACCCGGATTTGCTGCCCGCCGCACCGCTGGTGCAAACCGTCCCGGCGCCGCGCAGCGGCTTTGTGGCCGCCATTGACGCCGCCGAAGTGGGCAAAACCGGCGTTGATTTGGGCGGCGGCCGCGCCAAAAAAGGCGACCCCATTGATTACGGGGTGGGCATTGTCTTCCACGCCAAAATCGGGAGCCAACTGGCTGCGGGAGACCCACTGCTCACCCTGCACGCCAACAACCAGGCCAAACTGGATGCCGCCCGCGCTCGCCTGCTGGCCGCCATCACCTGGAGTGATTCACCGGTGGCCGCACCGCCGCACACCCTGAAAATCATCGAATAGAAAAACCCTGCCTGCACCGGCAAACGGTCAACATGAAAATCCCGTTCCCCAAAAAATCTTCACCCAAACAGGTGCAGCCGCCGCCCAGCCTGTTCAGCGAGCGGCAGCGGCTGGCTTATCGTGTATCTCGGCGGCCGTTGCTGGCGGTGGTGATTCTGTTGGTGGGGCTGGTGCTGTTTGGCACCGTCGGCTACATGTTCATTGAAAATTGGGACGCGCTTGACGCGCTCTACATGACCACCATCACCATTTCAACCATCGGCTACGGCGAGGTGCGCCCTATGTCAACGGCGGGGCGGCTGTTTACCATTGTGCTGATTATTACCGGCGTGGTTACCGCCTCGTACGCGCTGACGGTGGGGGTTGAACTACTCACGTCAGAACGTTTTCTGGGTGAAATACGGAACCGAAGGAGAAGCAGAACCTTGCAGAAAATACGCGACCACTGCATTATTTGCGGCTTTGGCCGCATGGGGAGTTCGCTGGCGGCAGAAATGCAGGCCCGTGGGGCATCGGTAATTGCGGTAGATACCGACCCCGACGTAGTGGATTATTGCCACATGCTGGGCGTACCGGCGCTGCAAGGCAACGCCTCAGACAACCGGGTGTTGCAGCAGGCCGGCATTGAACGCGCCACCTCGCTGGTGGCTGCCACCCGCTCCGATGCGGAAAATGTGTTCATCATTCTCACGGCGCGCAGCATTAACCCGGACCCCGGCCTGCAAATTATTTCACGGGCCAACGCCGAAAACTCAGCCGAGAAAATGAAAAAGGCCGGCGCCGACAGCGTGATTTCGCCGTATGCCATTGCCGGGCAGCGGATTGCCCACCTGCTCATTCACCCCGGTGTGACCAGTTTTCTGGATGGCGTGCTGGAGTTTGGCGACCAGCAGATGCGGCTGGAAGAATTCATCATCAGCCCTGATTCGCCGCTGGTCGGGAAAACCCTGCTTGAAGCCAGATTGAAGGCGGTGGTGTTGGCGGTGAACCATCCGGGTCAGAGCGGGTTCGCCCGCCCCAACGCCGGCACGCAACTGAATGCCGGCACAGCCATTATTGCCATGGGCCTTGACGAAGACCTGGCCGAAGTGAGTCAATTGGCAAAAGGGGTGTAGTGCAGCCTACGCCGAAACATTTTTCTTGGCAAGTATTTTGGTGGGAGTCACCCGCACCAGCAATTCGCCGGGCACGCCGTTACGCTCACCAAAGGCCTGCGCCTGCTCTGCCCCCATGTAGCGCCCGCCAATTTCCGTGGCCCAGTGGCGAATTTCCGCCAAATCATCGCTGAACGTGACCGTGCCCTCAATTTGCACAAATGAAAAGGGCGGCGCTTCGTCATCCACGCAAATGCACACCCGAGGGTCTCGCTGCATATTTTTGGCCTTCACCGAGGTGTGCCACGTGTTAAATAACAGGTCATCGCCGTCCATTGTAAACCAGACAGGCACCACGTGCGGCCGGCCGTCGGCGCGCACCGTTGCCAGCTTGCCGGTTTTCACCTGCCCCATCAAAAAGGTTTTCACTTCTGCCGGTGTCATATTTTCCATCGCTGTTATCTCCCCATCGGATTGAATGACTTCATTATAGCCACAATTCTGCCGGATACAATTGTCCCAAAAAACGTTTTGTGCTAATCTATTTGCCGATTGCGCCATGCGGCCGCCGCCGGTTTTGGGAAAGGCCGGCAGCCTGCCGCCCCTGTTTTCTCTCTTTATTTTGAAGAATGTGTGGCAGACCTGCGGCCCGGCAATCATGCCTGAAAATTAACATTTCACCGGTCGGGAGACCCTTTGCTGCGCTCAGGGTGACATACCTGAGACTCCCCCTGATGCCTGACTCCCGACCCCTGAATCCTGTTTTGAAGGAAGGAACCCATGAGTTTTGCACAGCGACGTCCCCTGCCGCCGCCCGAAGCGGGGCAGTCTCTTTTTGCGGGCCGTGATACCGAGGTGGCCCTCTACCGGCTCCACTTTCACCGGCCCAAAGACAATCCGCAGGTCAAATTGATTACCGCCATCTCCGGCCCCGGCGGCGTGGGCAAAAGCCGCCTGCTGGATGAACTGGAGTGGTATCGCGCCGCCGGCACCGTGTTCAGCCGGATTGACGCTGCCGCCGGGGGGCACGATGCCGCCGCCCTGCTGCGCGCCGTGGCCGACGGCCTGCACCGCCAGGGTGAACCCATCCCCACCCCACAATTTGACCGGCAGTTCAGCCGCCGCCAGGAACTGCTGGAACAAGCCCTCACCCGCAGCAGCGATACCAAAGCCGTGCTGCGCCACTTTTGCCGCCCTGTGCTGCCGGGCGTTGATGCCCCTGCCTTTACCCCGGACCCCGCCCTGCCGGCCCAACTCCGCTGGAAACCCGATGACGTGGCGCTGGCTTTTGAGAATCCGCTCGGCCTGCTCACGCAGGCGCTGGTTGAAGATTTTAACCGCATTGCAAGCGCAACAGATAACGGAGAAAACTCGGCCGGGTCGCCCGGTCAAAAAATCGTTCTCATTTTTGATAATTTTGACCACCCCGGCGCCGCAGCCGGCGAGTGGCTGCTGACCCACCTGCTGGGCCACGCCCGCAACGCCATTGAATGTGATTTACGGCTGGTGCTGGCCGGGCGCACCCCGCCGGCCCAACTTGACGAGCGCTGGCAAACTCAGTGGGATGATTTGATTCTGCACCTGCCCCTGCATCCT
>RFJF01000048.1 GCA_003695455.1 Chloroflexota bacterium | reverse complement strand
GAAGAAATGGAGGTTTTTATGAGAATGGACCAAACTAACAAATATTACACAATTATCATTAGTATTATTCTGATTAGTGCAATTATTGGCATGGGTGTACAGATATTTTTTATCATTAACTTTAAATCGCCGGCGCAGGTTTATGCGCAAGCACCGGAAACCCCGGTTATTTCCGGGTATCAGACCAAAAGCACAAAATTTTCACCTGTTATTATTGACCCCACTGCAACCCCAACGCCAGAGCCTTCTAAAGCAACAACCGGCGATTCTTCTGCCGGTGTAAATAATGCCGATGTGTTAGCCCTGATCAACAAACAGGGTTGTACGGGGTGTCATGTGGTTGCCGACCAGGGCGTGCCCGGAGTTGGCCCAGATTTGAATGGTTTGTCTGACCGGGTAGACAGTTATGGGCTTGGTATTTCTGCAGAAGATTATGTGCGCCAATCTATTCAGGACCCAACCGCTTTTGTTAGCCCGGCATGCGCCGGTGGTCCGTGTCCACCCATTATGCCGCCCATAACCAGCTTGTCTGACACAGAATTGGATATGTTGGTAACGTTTATTCTCAGTTTGCCGGCAAAATAATCCTGAGCCGGGCAAACCGGAATTAGAAATTAGGACGTGAGAAATTAGAGGTCTGACCGTACCCCTCTTTACCGGGGCCGGGTTGCGTTGTCACCCGGCCCTGTTTTTGGTTAAATTCCCGTCAGCAGGGTAAGTGCCCCAATGAGTACCGGCTGGTGAATCAGATAAATTGCCAGCGAGTGGCGGCCTAAAAATTGCAGGCCGCGGGCAACGGGGGCGTTGCCCCACTCCGGCAGGTTAAAAGTTCGATGGCCGTGCGGGTAAAATGTTTGCCCGGCAAATATTCCCAGCAAGGCTACCCCAAACCAGGGCAGCACCGGGTAGTAATCCACCATAGAAATGCCCACCTGTTTGACCCCCAGCCAGATGAGCCACGGCCCCTGGGCGCGCAGGCCATCTACCCAAATTCCCAGTCCAATAACGACCAGCCCCGCCGCCAGAGTCAGCCAACGGTTCAGTTTGAGAAACGGGTACGCGGCCACCACGGAAAAACCAATCACGTGCAAAATACCAAAAATCACAAAACCCCGGCCAATAAAAAACCAGGTGGCCACGGTGATGACCATGCCCCAGCCAAAAATTTTCAGGCCGCGCATCAAAAACTTGCCAAACAGCCGGGTATGGCCCAGCTTTTGGCCGGCACGCGTGTAGCTGAGCGTCAGCGATAACCCCATTGTAAAAATAAACAGGGTGGCAATGCTTCGGGCAAACGCCTGCCACGGCACAGACAAAATGTTGCCGCTGTAAATGCCAAAAAAGTGTAAATCCCACATAAAATGAAAAAATACCATTTCAACAATGGCAAAGCCGCGCAGGGCGTCAATTTCCCACAGACGGTTGAATTTTGAAACAGGTTGGCCGGGTTGGCTCACAGGCTGATTCTCGCTTGAGGCAGAATTTGGGGCCGGGCAAAATACTCACCGGTTCCGGCGGCGATTGTAACACCAATGCCTGCGCCCGTCAACCGGCCAAATTTGCCCGCGCTGCCTGTTTGTGCCACAATCCAGCGTTTGAACCTGTAATTGGCAGGAGACGGACCCGGCCTGCGCACGGCAGCGATGAATAGAAATCAACAATTTACCGGTCAGGAGCCCCTTCGCTGCGTTCAAGGCCCTAATTCCGGCCTGCCGGCTCCTGCCCCGGAGGAGATTGTAGTGACTGAGAATTTGGATGTTGAAATAACCCCGCCGCTGAACTTGCGAGTGGTGCCGTTAGCCCTGGTTGTGCCGCATGAAACGGTTGACCCTCGCCGGGTAGAGCGGTTGGTTAACCGGCTCAACGCCGACGGCAAACTGGCAAATCCGCCCATTGTTATTCAGATGGAAGACCACTACGTGGTGCTTGATGGGGCAACCCGCGTGACGGCCATGAAACAGCTTGGCTTTCCGCATATTGTGGCGCAGGTGGTATCGCCGGAGAGCGTAAATTTGAACACGTGGCACCACGTTATCAGAAAGGTGGCGGTAAATGATTTGCTGGCATTGCTGGGTGAACTGCCGGAGATTACGCTGACTGAACAGACTCCGCCGCGCCTGCCGGCGATAGTACCCGACCGTGGAGATGTGTGCGCGCTTTGCACCGCAAACAACCAGATGTTTCTGGTGCAGGCCGCGCCGGGAGTCAAGCCGCTGACCGCGTTGAACCGGCTCACAGAAACCTACATTGCCGCCGGGCGAGTGATGCGCGCCTTAACCACCAACCTGCCCGCGTTAAAAAATGAACATCCGGATTTGTCGGCGCTGGTGGTGTTTCCGGCCTACCGGGTTGAACAGGTTTTGCAAATTGCCCGCGCCGGTAATATTCTGCCGGCCGGGATTACCCGCTTTCTCATTCCGGGCCGGGTGCTGCGCCTGAACGCTGGCCTGGAATATTTAAAGTCCGATGCGTCACTCACAGACAAAAACCGGTGGTTGTACGATTTGGTAGTAGGTAAATTCAGCGCCAATGCTGTACGTTACTATCAGGAACCGGTTTATTTGCTGGATGAGTAGCGGGGCGGAAACCGGCGTGATTTATTAGCTCGCACTCACGTAACTCGTGGCCTGGGCCAGCCGGAAGCAAACAGAGAGTGGATTAAGGAGTACAGAGTTAGTCCATTACTTCTTAAAATGAAAAGGCGGCCGCAGCGGGCCGCCTTTTTGTCGGTTGGTGGTGAGCGCAAAAAATCAGACGCGGCGCTTGGCTTGTAGCAGCGCCCCTCCGGCCAGCATTAGCAGTACCAGCACAGCACCCCAAAAGCGACCGTCGCCGGCCAAGTGATAATCGTCGCCAAAGCCGGTTTCCGGCAGTGGTTTGTCAACCATTGGTTGGCCGCCGGCCGGCGCGGGCACTTCAACCAACTGTACCTGGCCCGGCTGCGGGCCAAACATGCTCACATCATCCAGCGTGTACTCGCCCAGCGTGCCGTTGGGCCACTTGTTCCAGCCGCGGATAAACAGCGTCACCGAATCTGTATCCGGGGTAAACTGGATGCTGTGTTCAGAAAAAGTAAACTCAGACCCCTGTAAATTTTGCTCCGGCCACGGCAGTTCAATCCACCCGGTGCTGCTGATGGCCTGCCAGTTTTGCCCGCCGCCGTCGTCCAGCGCCATTTGCAGGCGGTAACCGTAGCTGCTGGCTTCAACGCTGCCAAAACTGCTGCGGATTTGGCCGTGAACAGTGACCGTGTACGGTTCGCCGGGTACAACTTCAACCGTTTGAAAAATGCCGCCAAACTGGTCCGGCTGCCAGGTTTGGTCAATGCTAATTCGTTGGGCGCTGCTGCCGGAGCGAACGAACGGTCCGGCGCTTTCTGCCGAAAAGTTGATTTGTGCATCACCGGTGTGAAAGCCCTGCCAGCCAAGTCCCACGCCGTTTCCGGCAAAGCCCTCTTCAAACCCGCCATTTTGCAGAAGTTCACCCGTTTGGTTGACCTCGATGTATGTGGGGCCGGACGCGGCGGCGGCCGGCTGGGTGGGCAATGGCGTGGGCGAAGGGAGTACGGTGGGCGTGGCGGTTGCCGTCTCGGCCTTTGACTCAACCGGCGCGGTGGTGGCGGTGGG
>RFJF01000583.1 GCA_003695455.1 Chloroflexota bacterium | reverse complement strand
TGGAACAACCGGGGCTGATTGACTTTTAACCGCACCCGGGTTATGATTCCGGTTCAAATTTAAAGTGGGGAGACGCTGCACCACGTCTCCCCTTTGTTTGTGGAGCAGCAACCCATGACTGAAACCCAAAAATTTATCCCCGTCGCCGAACCGCTGCTAATCGGCAACGAATCAAAATACGTCAACGATTGCATCAACAGCGGCTGGGTGTCATCGCTGGGCAAATACGTGCGGGATTTTGAGCAGCAATTTGCCGGCTACTGCGGCGGCAAATACGGCGTAGCTACCTTTAACGGCACGGTTGCCATTCACCTGCTGGCCGCCACGCTGGGCATTGGCCCCGGCGACGAAGTAATTATGCCCAGCCTAACCTACGTAGCCACGGCCAACGGCATTCGCTACACCGGCGCCACCCCCGTTTTTGTAGAGTCAGAAACCGAAACCTGGAATATTGACCCGGCCACGGTTGAGCAGGCCATTACCCCGCGCACCAAAGCCATTATGGCCGTGCATCTGTACGGCCACCCGGCCAACATGGACGCCCTGCGGGCCATTGCCGATGCCCACAACCTGTGGCTGCTTGAAGACGCCGCCGAAGCCCACGGCGCAACCTGCAACGGCCGGCGGGTGGGCGCGCTCGGCGATGCGTCTATTTTTAGCTTTTACGGCAACAAAATCATCACCACCGGCGAAGGCGGTATTATTGTTACCAACAACCAGGCATGGGCCGAGCGCGCCTATTTTCTGGAAAATCAGGGCCGCTACAACACCGATCCCTATTTTCACCCGGAAATTGCCTACAATTACCGCATGACCAACATTCAGGCGGCCATTGGGCTGGCCCAACTGGAAAAGATTGACCACATGCTGGCCATCCGCCAGAAAAACGCCGCCCACTACAACCAACGGCTGGCCGAGGTTCCCGGCCTGACCCTACCGCCGCAAGCCGGCTGGGCCACCAACGTCTACTGGATGTACTCGGTGCTGGTGCAGGATGAGTTTGGCCCCACCCGCGACGAACTGCGCGCCCAACTCCGGCAGGCCGGCATCGATTCCCGCCCATTCTTCTACCCGGTTCACACCCTGCCTATGTACAACACCGGGCAATCGCTGCCGGTAGCCGAAGATTTGGGCCGCCGGGGCATCAATTTACCCTCCGGGGCCACGCTCACCCCGGACCAGGTAGATTACATTTGCGACACGTTAATTTCCATCCACAAAGCGTATTAATTATTGGGGATATGTGTTACCTGCAAAATTAGCGGAGGCCCGGCTGCCGGCCAAAGGGTGGTGAATGATGGGACAAAAACTCGCGCTCGCGGTCTCGAACCTTAATTTCAGGGTTGTACTCAAAGATTATTTATTGTTGACCGTCGGTGCCATAATACTATCCGTCAACATGAATCTGTTTCTGATTCCGGCCGATATTGCCCCCGGCGGAATCTCGGGCATGGCGTTGATTATCAACCGGCTGCTGGGCTGGCCCGTTGGTCTTTCGATGCTGCTGCTGAACGTGCCCATGCTGATTTTGGGCTTCCGGTATTTGGGCCGCTTTCGATTTCTCAGCCGCACCCTGTACGTGGTTCTGCTGCACAACATTGGCGTGGATGTGCTGGCCCAATGGCTGCCCCACGGCGTCACCAATGACCTGCTGCTCAACAGCCTGTATGGCGCAGTGGTGGGCGGTATTGGCTACGGGCTGATTTTCCGGGGGCGCGGCACCTCGGCGGGAACCGGGGTGCTGAGCCGGGTTATTCAGCTAAAAACCGGTGTGCCGGTCAGCCAGATTTACATTGCCACCGACGGCGTAATCATTGCGGGGTTGGGGCTGGTTTTTGGCTGGGACAAAGCGCTCTACTCGCTGATTAATCTGTTTGTGTGGGGCGTGGTTACCGATCACGTGCTCGAAGGCCCCAGCGTCATTCGCACGGCGTTCATCGTTACTAATCATGCCGAAGCCGTATCGCACGCCATTTTTGGGCGGATGGGCATTGGCGTGACCGGCTGGGAGGGGCGGGGCATGTTTACCCACGCCGAACGCACCGTGCTGTTTTGCACCATCAGCCGCCCCGACGTAAACTCGCTGAAGATGATTGTGGCAGAAGCCGACCCGCACGCCTTTATGGTAATTGGGCAGGGGCATCAGGCCAGCGGCGGAATGTTCCGGCATCTGCAGACGCAAACCAAAAACTAGGCCGGCCCGAACCGGTTTCATTTTCCCAACCTGGCCAAACCGGAACCAAACAGGAAATGGAGTAAGAAGTAGGGAGTAGGGAGTAGGCCATTACTTCTTAATCCCTGCTCCTTACTTCCCGGTTGCACACAATTTTCTTGCACAAGTACAAGCTTTTGACTGAAAAGCGCCTGATTACTCTCTATGCGAATTGTTATCCTGACCTACGAAAGTCTCTATTCAAACCTGATGACCGAACGCCTGCTCCGGGAATTTCCGGGACAGGTGGCTGGCATAGTGCGCTCGGACTGCCTGATTTACAAAAAAAGTTTGCCGCAGGGATTACTCTACCTGCTGCGGCAAACCGGCCTGCGCTTTGTGGGCCGCAAGGCGCTTGAACTGTTCCAGAGCCGGGCCACGGCCATCGGCTTTAAATTGATGGGCCGCGAACCCAAAGTGCACGCCCTGCGCGATATGCGCCGCCTGTACAACGTGCCGGTCATCGGCTCAACAAACGTTAACAGCAAGGCCACCCGCGCCCAAATTGAACGGTGGCAGCCCGATTTGATTCTGTCCATCTACCTCAACCAGCTCATCAAAGGCAAGCTGATTGATTTGCCCACGCAGGCCACGCTGAATATTCACCCGGCGCTGCTGCCGCGCCATCGCGGGCTGTTCCCCTACTTTTGGGTGCTGGCCAACCGCGAGCGCGAAACCGGCGTGACCATTCACTACGTAGACCGCAAATTTGACACCGGCGACCTGCTGCTGCAGGAAAAAATTACCGTTGAGCCAACCGACACCATTTCATCGCTCAGTTACAAAAGCAGCGTGCTGGGCGCAGAAATGCTGGTCAACGCCGTGCGGCTGTTTGAAGCCGGCAACCCGCCGCGGATTGCCCAGCCACCGGACGGGGCCTCGTACCACACCTGGCCCACCCCCGCCGACCAGCGCCGCTTTCGGCAGGCCGGCGGCAAGTACGGCACTATTTTTGAACTCTGGAAATACATGTAACCAATGACCAATGAGCAAATATCAATGAACAAAATTGCTCATTGAAATTGCCCATTGCTCATTGTTAATTGCTCATTGAAATGAAAGCATCCATCGTTTTACCCACATACAAAGAAAAAGACAACATTGTTGAACTCATCAGCGCCATTTTTGCGGCCATGCCCGCCGGGCAGGATTTTGAAGTGGTGGTGGTAGATGACAACAGCCCGGACGGCACCGCCGAGGCCGTGCGCGCCAGTTTTGGCAATGACCCGCGGGTGAAGCTGTTTGTGCGCACCCACGAGCGCGGGCTGGCTACCGCCCTGCGCTACGGCGCAGAAAAATCCAGCGGCGATGTCTTGCTTTTTATGGACACCGATTTCAACCACGACCCCGCCATTTTGCCGCAAATGATTAAGTTTCTGGAATATTACGATATCATCATCGGCTCACGTTTTGTCATGGCCGGCGGCATGGAGGACAAATTTAGACAATTTTCAAGCCTCCTTTATAATTACGCCATCCGGCTGCTGTTTGGCACACCCGTTCACGACAACCTCAGCGGTTTCTTCTCCATCAAACGCGACCACCTGTTTGCGCTGGATTTGGACCAGATTTACTACGGCTACGGCGATTATTTTATCCGCCTGCTGATGGTGGCCCACAAACGCGGCTACAAAATGCTGGAAGTCCCGGTATTTTACCGCCTGCGAATGCACGGCCACAGCAAAACCCAGTTTGTTTCTATTTTTACCCAGTACACGCAGGCCCTGCTAACCCTGCGCTTTAAATTGTGGACAGGCAGAATGCGATGAGCCAGGATCACCCCAAAACTGACCCGCACACCCCCGGCAACGAGGAGCAGCAATCT
>RFJF01000582.1 GCA_003695455.1 Chloroflexota bacterium | reverse complement strand
CACCCGCACCGAGTAATTGTAACTGACGTGTTTGATGCAATATTTGCAGCCGGCCGGGCAGCCGCGGCTGGGAACCACAAAGGCATACGGCCCTTTGATGAGCGGCATACGGTAATCATCAAGCGGCAGCAGATGATGCATAGGCAGCGGTAACTCGTTCAAATCCGGGATAAAGTTGCGGTCCGGGTTGATTTTGATTTGGCCCCCGGAACGCCACGCCAGCCCCCGGATGGAGCTGAAATCGCCGGCGGCGGCGGCTTCTGCGGAAATTGGCCGGTAAACCGGGTCTGCCTTTTGCATCAGGGTGGTCATGTGGTCGTTCTGGCCGATTTTGCCTTCTAACGCGTCAATCAGTTCGCGCAGGGTCAATTCCGGTTCGCCGCGCACAATAAAATCGAGCGCGGGGTAAGCGTTCATAGTGTTGACGGTGTTGGGGGTTACGTGCGTGCCAAAGGCAATGGTTTGCGCGCCTTTGCTTTTGGCCAGAAACACGCCAAACATATCGTTGGTCAGGGTTGGCGCTGTTACCTGAGTCAGGTAATATTTGGGGCGCTTTTCTGCCAGCAATTTTTCAAATTCATCCCAATTCATGCGGGTAGCAATGGCATCAACAATTTCTACGGTGTAATCCGGGTGCAAACAGGCGGCCATGGTAGCCAGCGATACTTGCGGCCAAAGCATGTTTTCACGCGAGCGACGCCCCACCCGGTGCTGGGAGCGAATCCAGACTCCGCCGTCGGGTGCGGGCGGGTTAACCAGCAGCACATCCACGGTGTTGGCGTCTCTGTCTGCCTGGGTTGGTTCTTTCATCATTGCGCTGATATCGGGGAATTCCGCGGGCCGCAATTTTTTTACAGGTCGGGTTCCAAGATTGATCCAGTGTTCGGACATTAGTTGCCCCCCTTTTGCCAAAATTTGGTATTCATTCAAACTGTTCCTGTTTTCTAACCGATGATATCGCCCAAATCAGATTGCGCTCTTGTTTCGCGGTCTGTTAATTCAGACAGCACCAGCGTGAGCAGCCACGATGTAATTAACTGGATGCCGCTGAGTACCAGCACGGTGCTGGCTGCCGGCACAAACCAGGGTGCAACCTCGTTGCGGGGTTTTCTCCAGCGCCGCCAGACGTAGAGGCTGTAAAACAGACCGCCGGACAGCACCGAGCCTAACCCCAGCCAGCCAAACTGTTTTTCCAGCGGCTTTTTGAAGAGAGGCCGGCCAAACAGGCCCTGCCGCACCGGCCGTTTGTGAAACAGCGACACAATGTAATTAAAGACCGCGCCAATTGAGAAGAGGTTGATTCCGGCAGCGGTAAACACCAGCCCGGCAAACCAGCTTGCCAGCTGCGAGTCTTCGCGGCGGGCCGGGCTGCGGCGCAGAGTACGGTACAGGCTGGAAAAAATCCCCAGGCTCACCAGCCCTGCGCCAATCAGCCCCAGAATTCTGGCCGGGTTGTAGGTCATGGCGGTCATCAAAATGGTGTTCAAAAAGCGCATGCCATCGTGAACCACGCTCAGTTTTGAGGCGCCTACCCGTTCCATATACGGAATGGGAACTTCTACCACTTTAATGTGCTCGTGCATGGCGCGGGTACTCATGACCGGGGTAAAGTTGAGTCCGTCCGGCAGCGGGTACAGGTGAGCCAGCACATCGCTGCGCAACACCCGCTGGCCGCTGGCGCTGTCGGTAACGCGCCGGTTGCTAATCACACTGACCAGTGCGGCAAAAATTGTGTTGCCCAGGCGGCGAACCGGCGGCATGTCGCTGTCGGCGCCGGCCATTCTGGAGCCGATGACCAAATCGGCGCCGTCGTTCAGAATGGGTTGGCACAACTGCGGATAATATTCCGGCGGGTAGGTGCCATCGGCATCTAAAAAGGCCAGCAAATCTCCTTTGGCATGCCTGAACCCGGTTTTAATGGCCGCGCCGTATCCTTTGTTAACCGGATGGCGCACCAGAACCACTTCGGGGTAAGATTCAACAATTTCCGGCGTGCGGTCCGTCGAGCCGTCGTCAACCACAATCAGTTCCAAATCAGACACACCGGCCGATGCCAATGCCTCTTTGGTTGACAGTACACGCTCAATGATGTCGGCAATGCCGTTTTCTTCATTCAATGCCGGAATAACTACCGACAGGGTGTGGAGATTTTCTCCTCGGGGTGTTGCTGCTTTGTTGTTTGAGGCCGGAGCCACAATTGTTTGAGTACTCAATGATTCCTCCTGCGCGTTAAAAATTTAATGAGCAAACAAGTTAATTTGAAAATTAGCGGGTGAAGTAACAAAGAAGTGATGAAGAGGTAAATGTTGATATTTTATATCTGGTTGTGTTACCGTATCTCTTCCAGTTCACCAAAAAAGACTTCTGCGGCTTCAAAAGCGCTCAGGTCTAAATCTTGCCGGCTTTTGATGGGTTTGGCGGGCGTGCCCACAGCGATGCTGTACGGCGGAATATCTTTGGTTACCACAGAACCGGCCCCAATGATGCTGCCCCGGCCCACCGTTACGCCATCAACCACGGTAACGTTGGCGCCCAGCCACACATCATCTTCAATGGTAATGCCTTTGGCGGTAATGCCCTGCTCGCGGATGGGGCGGTTGGGGTCGCTGTACACGTGGTTAACGGCAACAATTTGTACCATTGGGCCGGTGTACACATCGTTGCCAATGGTCACGCCGCCTTGCCCGCGAATGACGTTGAATTCGCCAATAAAACAGTTGCGCCCAATAGATATTTTTGCCTGCGGCAGATTTCTAAAGTTGAACACATGCAGCATGGTGTGGTGCATTAAAAAGGTGTCATTGCCAATGGTGATGCCGCCGGGCAGGGCATGCAGGTACACATCTCGGTCAAGATACACGCCGCTGCCTAATTGAATGTTGCCGGCAAAGGCAATGCGCACTCTGGATTCAATGGCGGCCACTCCGTCCAGTTTCATAATCAATTTGTAGGCCAGCGCCCTCAGCCCAATGCCCACCACCGATGGCACCCAGCTAAAAATGCCCAGAATGACCTGTTCGAGTACATATCTGGGCACCGATGCCGCCTGTCCGTTGATGTAATACCGTAATTGTTCAAGCATAATCTGAGGTGTTTACTTAACTGTAAAAGGAATTGACTGGTGATAATTTTCTGAGTACAACTGCCACAATTCTCCGGCACCGGTCAATTGCAATTCATTTTTGAGAATTTGGTTGGCTGCGCCTGTTAAGTTACGGGTAATGGTGAATGTGTTGCGCGCAGTCCGAAAGGCGTGAACCAGTTGCTGAAGCCCGCGGCCGGTCAACACCATAAATGTGCTGCACCCAACCCGCTGGCCCGCCACAATATCGGTGGCGGCGTCGCCAACCATGTAAGAATTTTTCAGGTCTATGTCCAGTTCCTGCGCCGCTTGCAACAACATGCCGGGTTCCGGTTTGCGGCAATCACAATGTTCGTCGGGCCGATGGGGGCAGTAGAGAACACGGTCAATTCGCCCGCCGGCGGCGGTAATTTCGGACACCATCCGGTTGTGAATATCTTCAATGGCTTCCGCTGAGGCCATTCCGCGGTTGACCACGGCCTGATTGGTAACAATCACAATGGGCAGCCCCAGCATACTTAAAGTGTTCAGGCTGGCTTTTGCGCCGGGCAAAAATTCAAATTCATCCCAGCTTTTCACGTGGTCAGATTTGTTTTTGCAAATGACCCCATCTCTATCCAGAAAAATAGCGCGCATGTACCTCTCCAATAAAAAAAGTGCTGATCCACAATTCTGGTAAGAGTGTATCAGCACTTTCTTATACAGCCATGTGAGGAATGTTATAAAAAAGTTAGAAAATCAAGCGCTGTTGATGGTCACAAAACAGACTCTCCATGGGGCAACCCAAGCGTAACACCAGTTACCATTAAT
>RFJF01000581.1 GCA_003695455.1 Chloroflexota bacterium | reverse complement strand
GCCGTAGGGGGCCATGCCCATCACCTTGTACTCACCGTTGTTCACCCGAAAGCCCAAATAGGCGGTAAACGCCGAATAGAGCAGCCCCAGCGAATGCGGGAAGCGCAGTTCGCGGCTCAGGTCAATCTGATTTTTGCCGCTACCGTTCCATGTGGCGGTGGCGCTGCCCATGCTGGCGGTGGTCCACTCGCCCACGCCATCAATGGTCAGCACGGCGGCGTCTTCAAACGGGGCGCAAAACATGGCGCTGGCGGCGTGCGTCAGGTGATGTTCTACAAACAGGATTTTGTTGGTGGGCACACCAATTTTGGTTTGCAGGTGGCTTTTTATCCACAATTTTTCATCAAACCACGTTACCATTGATTCGCGGAAAACACCCCACGATTTGGGGAACGTGCTGAGCGTGGTTTGCAAA
Source organism: Chloroflexota bacterium (assembly GCA_003695455.1). Lineage (GTDB taxonomy): Bacteria > Chloroflexota > Anaerolineae > 4572-78 > J111 > J095. The sequence goes on along the minus strand of RFJF01000581.1, from coordinate 3,026 downwards.
ATCCGCTCAAATTTAACCAGCGGTTTTTCATAAAAAACCACGTAATCCAGCTCATCGGCGGTGATGCCGGCCTGTTTGAGACAGAAATTGATGGCATTTGTTGGAAAACTGCTGTCATGTTTTTTGCGGGTAAAACGCTCTTCTTCCGAGGCGGCAATCAGCACGCCATCCTGAGTCAGCGCCGCGGCGGCATCGTGGTAGTAGCAGGAAACACCCAGTATATTCATTAATATTGCCTCAAAACCTCGTCAAAATTCTGGTCGCCGGTGGTGCGGGGTCGCCACTGTTCAGCCGGGGTTGATTTAATGTGCAGCGGGTCGGCAAACAGGCGCACGCCCAGCCCAAATGGAACCAGCACGGTAAAGTAGAAAATGGTCAGCACCACCCGGGCCAGCCAGTCGCCCAAAAAATGCCCAAATTCTTTCCAGTGACGCCACACATTTTCAACCAGCAGAATTACCAGCCCAATGAAAATAATGCTGACCAACCCGCGCAGCGAGCGAATCCAGATCAGGTCGGTGGGCAGGGCCGGTGTGCCGCCGGTCAGCAGAATCACCAGATTCCACAGCCCGCGGATAGAGCCGATGAGCGTGAGGATAGCCATCATCACCGCGCCAAACAGCGGGTTTTTATGTTCCCAACGACCCTGCAACAGGCCAAACAAAATTGCCAGCAGACCAAAGATTGCCGGCATCAGCGCGCCCAATCCGGGATCCGGCACGGCGGCAAAATTCCACACGCCCAGCACCGTGAGCAAAAAACCAAAAATAATTGTGATGAGTTTCATATTTCTCCGGCTTTACAGCCGGCGTTCAAACAGATGCAAACGCCGGCACGGATTTTACGTTAGCAGTTACAATGGCTCTTTTGGAATTCAGGGGGATTGGCACGTTGAAAACGTAAAACGCAAAGCGTAATTTTACGTTTTACGCATTACGTTTTATAAAAAGTAACGTTACCCCCTGAACTCCGGTTGAACCTTTACAGTTTCAAATTGATTAGTTACGCTTAAAACAGCGTGTAGATGAACGGCGCAACCCCGGACGACGAGGCAAAAATGAGCAGCAGGCCAAACAGCAACAGCACCGTAACCATGGGGATCATCCACCACAGCTTGCGCGCCCACAAAAACCGCAAAATTTCACCGACAATGCCGGTATTGGTCATCATTCCCTGAAAAAAACTTTTCATCGTTCCTTCTCCAATTTGTTACTTGTCATTGGTCATTGGTCATTTGTCATTTGTCACTCGTCATTGCTTACCCCGTTCTGCCGGGGTGCAGCGGTAGCCGCCGGTCGGCTCGCAATGCCGCCGAAAGCGGCACAGCCCGCCCGCCCCGGTACACGTTGATTATTTCCGCAATAATGGCAATGGCTATTTCAGCCGGCGATTCCGCCCCAATATCCAGCCCGATGGGCGAGTAGACCCGGCTGAATTTTTCCGGGGCAATGCCGCGTTCTTTTTGTAACAATTCAAAGACGGCGTTCACCCGCCGCTTGCTGCCAATCATCCCAATATAGGCCGCCGGCGAATCGAGAACTTCAAGCAGGCAGGCCACATCGTGGGTGTGACCACGCGTAACCAGCACAATAAAGGTGTTGGCGTTAATGGGCCAGCCGCGCAGTGTTTCTTCAAATGGCTGGGCCAGCACCCGGTCGGCCATTGGAAAGCGCTGTTTGTTGGCAAACTGCGGCCGGTCGTCGAGCACCACCACGTCAAAATCAATCATTTTGCCCAGTTGGGCCAGCGGCAGAGCCACGTGCCCCGCGCCCACAATAATCAGCGTGGGCGGGCGGGCCTGCACTTCCACAAAAACATCCACCGGGCCGCCGTCAATTTTCTCCGCAACCACCTGCGAGCGCTGTTCCTGCAAGCAGCGCCGGGCCTGAGCCAGCAGCGCGGCGGGCAAATCGGTGGAACTGTCGCTCTGCGGCGGGCGCTCCGGCCACACCAGCCAGCGGCGGCCCAGCCAGCCGGCAGCCGGCCCGCCGGCGCGAATGACCGTGACCAGCGCCACGGGCTGCCCCTCATCAATAGACTGGAGCAGCGCGGCTAACAGCGGGTCACTCATTTTTGGGCCAGCGCTCTACGTATACATCCATTACGCCGCCGCACACGCCCAAACTCTGCATACTCACGTCTTCCGTCAAATCCACGGTGACCATTTGCGGCTGCCCGCTGTGCAGCACATTCAACCCGGCTTTGATGACATCGGCTTCACCGCAGCCGCCGCCCACCGTACCCACGTGCTGCCCCAGTGGGTGAATAATCATTTTGGTACCCACTTCTCGCGGCACAGAGCCTTTGGAACTCACAATGGTTGCCACAGCCACCGGTGTTTCACGGGTCAGGCGTTCAATAGTTTTGTAAATTGATTTTGCGCTGTCCATAGGCGTTCAATCTCAAAATTCCAAGCTGGCATTGTAACATATCGTGTGCCGGGCCGCAAAACAAGCCCGCAGCCAAACAAAACGAGCCTGCCGGGGCAGGCTCGCTAATAAGACGCACCGCGCCAATCACCAGTCTTCATCTCCGCCGCCGCCAAAATCGCCAAAGCCGCCCAAACCGCCGGGGAGTTCCTGCTCCGGCATATCGAGTTTGACCAGCTCGCCGTGATAGTTCACAATGATTTTAAAGCCCATCATGCCCAGCATCATCCGGGCGTCCGGCGGCAATCCCTGCGTCTCCATCAACTGGTCCATATTTTTTATGGATGAATCAATCATGGCTTTGGTAAACAGGTCGTCTTTGCCCAGCATGTTCATAATCCCGCCGGCAACCAGTTCCTCGTTGGCCGAAACCTGCCCTTGCAGCCATTCAATCACCTGCCGGTCAATTTCCTCGGCAGCTACGTGACGTTTAAAATCGCCATCTAAAATGACGTAGTGCGGCTCGGCCCCAATGTAGGTCACCTCCACCGGGTTGCCGTTTTCGTCAAATACCAGATTTTGAAAGATAGCCTGCGTATGTTTGCTCATGTTGTTACCTCTGAAATCAATCGGGGATATTTCATTTGAGTTGGAGAG
>RFJF01000580.1 GCA_003695455.1 Chloroflexota bacterium | reverse complement strand
GGCTCCCCCCACCGGCAACGCGCGGGCGTTTGTTGAACACCAGCAGCAAACCCTGCTGGCTGCCGCCCGCAACCCACTCATCAACGGGCTGGCTCACCCGTGGGTCATCAACATTCAGCATGCGCCCCGGCGTTGGGGCTTTTCGGCGGCGGAGTTTTTGGCTCACTGGACCCCGGACCACTTTGCTCAACTGGGCGAAACGGCTAAAATGCACGGTACGGCGTTAGAAATTGGCATGGGCATTCATCTGATGGCCGAACATCAGGGGCCGGAATTCTGGCGCAAATACGTGCAAGGGCTGCAGGCCGCCCGTGCCGCCGGCGCGCAGTTCTATTTTGGCTCAGACGCGCATCACTTGCACGTGGTGGCCCGGCTGGATTGGCTGGAACCAACGCTGCGCCGGCTCGGTTTTGGTCCGGCAGACATTATTTCACCCGTTGACTGGTGGAGTTAGAATAAAAGTAGCAATATTGGGGGATGGACAAACGCGCCGGCTTTCGGCATACTGGAAATAATTGTCACAGAAGTTTCACTTTCGTCCATCCCCGCCATGAGAAACTGTTTATGGATAAATTAAAAGCGCTTGTTGTGGATGACAGCAAACAGGTGCGAGATTTTGTGATTGAATATGTCCTTGAGCCGGAAGGCTTTGAGGTTGATTTTGCCACAGACGGGGCCGCCGGCCTGCAAAAAGCGCTGGCAACCAACCCCGATATCATCCTGATGGATTACGAGATGCCCCGTATGACCGGGTTGGAGTTGCTGCACAGCCTGCGCAATGAGCACAACTGCAAAGTGCCGGTCATTCTGATGACCTCGCATGGCTCCGAGCAAATTGCGGTGGACGTGTTTCGGCTTGGCGTACACGATTACATAATGAAACCGTTTGTGCCGCAAGACATGATTGACGCCATTGAAAACGCGCTGCACGTTACCCGGCTGCAACGCGAAAAAGAAGCACTCACCCGGCGGGTTATGCAGGCCAACCAGCAACTTACCCAACACCTTGAAGAGTTGAATGCCCTGTACGAGGTAGGTAAATCAATTACCGCACTGGTACAGCCCAGCAAACTGTTTGAACGCATTGTGGATGCCGTGTTGCTGGTAACCCACAGCGATGAATGCTTGCTGGGACTGGTAGACTCCGGCAGTGGGAAAATCCAAACGCAATTCAAAAAAAATCGCGGCGAGCAGCACAACCCACGCGGTAAAACCCGGCTGCTGAACAGCAAGGTGCTTTTGCCGGCCAACGGTCACCCATCGAATGGTGGGAATGGCAGCGGCGCGTCAGAATTATCGGTGCCGTTGCAGGTGGGCAAGCGGGTGTTCGGCTTGCTGAAAATCCGGAAAAAGGGTGAAGGCGCGTTTTCGGCGCACGACAAGCGCCTGCTGGGGATGTTGGCCGATTACGCTGCGATTGCCATTCAAAATATGCGGCTGGTGCGCCAAATCCACGCCACCAAAGAGCGAGAAAAACAGCAAATCCGCAACCTGTTTGAACGGTATGTGGCGCCATCTGTTGTGCAGCAGGTACTTGCCGAACCAGGCAAGGTCCGGCTGGGCGGAACCCGGCAAACGCTCACTATTTTGTTTGCCGACGTGCGGGGATTCAGTACCTTCAGTTCGCGGATTTCGCCGGAAGTGCTGGTGGAGTTGCTCAACCAGTACATTCGCGTGGCTGCGGATGCGGTGCTGGCCCAGGAAGGCACGCTCGATAAATTTATGGGTGATGCGGTGATGGCCTTTTTCAACGCGCCGCTGCCGCAGGTTGACCACCCCATCCGCGCGGTGCGGGCGGCGTGGGCCATAAAGCAGGCAGTACGTGGGCTGCACCGGCACCTGCCGCGTGAATATCACCTGGATTTTGGCATTGGCGTGGGTATTGGCGATGCCGTGGTGGGCAACATTGGCACGGCACAAATGATGAATTACACCGTTATTGGTGATGCCGTAAACCGTACCAAACGATTGCAGGAAATTGCTTCGGGCGGTCAAATTCTCATCAGCCAGGTTACCTACAACATGGTGCAGGAGTATATTCAGGCCCGCTCGCTGGGCGATGTGCAGCTCAAGGGGCAATCTTTCCCTGAAACGTTGTACGAAGTGCTGGAAGTCAGATAAGCGGCTACTTGGCCGGTTCAGCCGCCGGGTCGGCGTCAACTTTTGGCGCGCCGGCAATAGCTTGCGGGTCGGCATCGCCAATAAGCAGAGATTCGTAGTGAATGTGGGCCAGCGTTTCATCCAGATTTTCTACGTAAAACCCCACGTTGCCTTCCGCGTACGTTGAGTCGCTGATTTGCGCCACCGGTTCGCCGTTGATTTGAAAGGCAAATGTTGACCCCAGCGCATCAACGCGCAAGGTGTCGGGGCCGTCCGGGGTGATGCCGGGCGGCGCCAGCCCGCGCAGCGAGCCAACCTCTCCTTCGGCCAGCGTTTCTGCCCCGGCCGCCGAAATTTTCAGCACGTGCCAGCTTTGGCTGCGCGGTGATACCGTGAAGGCATAAAACTGATTGTCTGCCGTGCGGCGCAGAGCCAGCCCATACCTGAAGTTGCCGGTCTCGGTATCGGTGTGGTCCACAAACACTTCTGTTTCAACTCCCACATCCTGATACACCTGCTCCTCTGTTACGGCAATGTGCTGCTGCGCGGCTCTGGGTTCTACGTGGTAAAAATCCGGGGGATGGTAGCCAAAGCGATAAGGCGTGCCTTCTTTGTCTTCTGTGGGCCAGCCGCTGTCCGGGTTGGTAAACTGGTCATCAACCCGGGTAATGCCAGACACCCCGCCCGATGTGTCCTCAACCTGCCGGATGGTCAACTGGTCAAAGTGGGCGTGAACCAGGCTTTCGTCAAATGTCTGCACAAAAAAGCCAACCTCGCCGGTGGGGTAATCGGGGTCGTGAATCTGGGCTACAGCCTGCTGGTTAATGTGGAACAAAAAATCCGGGCCGTTGGCGTCCACCTGAAGTTTATCTGCCTTTTCCGGCGTGATTCCGGCCGGGGCCACCCCGTGCAAATTTGCCAGTTCGCCTTTGTCCAGCACCTCAAACCCGGTGGATGTACTTTTGAGGATTTCCCAGCTTTGGTTTTGCGGTACCACGGTGAAGGCGTAAAATTCATCCTCAGATACGCGACGCAGTACCAGCCCGTAGCGGTAACTCCCGGTTTCGGTGTCGGTGTGGTCAATTAACACCTCAGACTCAACCGTGACGGTGTCAAAATTGGGCGCACGCGATACCACGGCCAGATTTTCTGGCTGAGCTACCTCCACGTGGTAAAAATCCGGGGGATGGTAGCCGTAGTAAAACGCCCCTTCGGACAAAATGGGCCAGCCGCTGCCGGGGTCGCCGAATGAATCTTCAAAGAAAACATTCTCCGCAACAATTGCTTGGTTTGTGCCATTCACCTGATTGGCAGCGCAGCGTACCCCTGCCGAAGCAAACATTGTGGGAATTGAAGGGTCGCCAATCAGCCGGTAGGCCATGTCTTTAAGAAAATCATTGGCCCCGCCGCGCAAAATCCGCTGATTTTCCGGGATTGGGGCGTATGGCTGGTCAACCCATTCCCAAACGTTACCGGCCATGTCAAACACGCCAAACGGACTTTGGTTAGTCAGTTTGCTGCCGGCGGCGTAAACGCCGCTGTGCGGCAACTGAACCGCCTGCTGGTTGTCGCCCCACGGGAAGAGCCTGCCGCTGCTGCCGCGAGCGGCAATTTCCCATTCGGCTTCTGTGGGCAGGCGTTTTTTGGCCCACGCGCAGTAGGCGCCGGCCTGGTCCCAGGTGATGCCCGCCACGGGAAAGTCGGCTTCTTCAGCAGGGAACTGACCTTCGGGCCACCCGGCGGGCGGAGGCTGGCGGGTAACCGACAGAAACTCCTGGTATTGCGCGTTGGTAACTTCGTACCGGTCAATCCAGAATTCTGAAAGTTCAACCGATTGGCGGGGGGCGTGGTCTTTGTCCGGGGTATCAAACCCCACCGAGTAGACATCGGCGCTAACCCGTACCATTCCGTCGGCAGAGGGTAAATCCGGCGCAATTCCGGTAATTTGCTCAATATGCAACAACGGGCTGAAAAAGTAGGTCAGCAACCCGGCTGCGGCAAACAGCACTGCGCAGGCTGCCACAGCCAGGCCAATACCCCAATATTTGAGATTTTTTGATTTGGCCGTGACTGCCGGTTTTTTTGTTTTTTTGGCGGGCAATGCCCGAACTGTTTTTCGCGGACTGGCCGGGGCGTACCCAATGTCTACCGCTTCCGGTTTGGATGAAAGCGTACTCTGCGAGTCAGTTGAAGGCGGCACAATACCAAGCCGGTCCAGCAGCCGGAGCGCAGTGGCAATGTGCGCCGCCGATTGGTAACGCTCGTTTGGGTTTTTGGCCAGCGCTTTTTGAATAATCTCAACCAAATCTTCGGGGATGTCCGCCTGGGCTTCACGGATGTCCGGCACCGCCTCGTTGACGTGTTTCATTAAAATTGCCACGGTGGTGTCAGAATCAAAGGGCGGCTTTCCGGCTACCATTTCATACAGCATCACCCCCAGTGCGTAAATATCGCTGCGTTCATCGGCCTGACCGCCGCGGGCCTGCTCCGGCGACATGTATTTGGCGGTGCCAATGGTGGCGCCGGCGGCGGTCAAATCGGGTTCGCCCAGCATTTTGACCACGCCAAAATCCATCAAAATAATCTGGCCTTTTTGGTTAATCATTACGTTGGCCGGCTTTAAATCACGGTGGACCATGCCGTGTTCGTGGGCAAAGGCTACGGCATCGCAAATGCTGATGACGATGCGAATGGTTTGGGAGAGGGGCAGCCGTTGCCCGGCGGCGCTGTATTTTTTGAGGACCTGTTTGAGCGTTTGGCCTTGTACGTACTCCATCACCATGTAGTAGGTGTTTTCATCGTGGTTAAAATCATACACCTGCACAATGTTGGGGTGGCGCAATTTAGCCACCGAGGCGGCTTCCTGCTCAAAGCGCTGCACAAATTTGGGGTCTCTGGAGAGGTGCGGGTGGATAAGTTTGATGGCAACGGCGCGTTTCAGGTTGGGGTCATTGGCCCGGTACACGGCCGACATCCCTCCCTGGTCAATAAACTCGTCAATGGTGTACCGGCCGCCAAGCGTGCTTCCCACCCAATTCAGGTTTGGTTTAGGTCTGGTCATTGCAAATCCCCCCTTTGTTTCCAATAGACCAAATCTGCGGGCGTATTTAAATGTTGAACGGAGTTGTGAATCCCCGCTGTGCCGTATGCTTCAGCATGTTTGCACAACGCCCAAATGTATTGTATGGCGC
>RFJF01000579.1 GCA_003695455.1 Chloroflexota bacterium | reverse complement strand
TCGTCAGCAGGACAAAACACTCATCTGGCAGCGAGACCACGAAACCATTCAGCTTGAACCCTGGGGCCGCAACAGCCTGCGGGTGCGAGGCACCACCAATTCGCACATTCGCCATGATTTGCCCGGCGCTTTGCTCGAACCCGACGCCCCCCACACATCAGAGATAGCCATCGAGACAAATCAGGCAACCATCCGCAACGGCGCGGTTGCGGCTCAAATTTCAGGCGAAGGAGCCGTCCGGTTTTTTAATAACGTTACCGGCGATGAAATTCTGGCCGAAAAATCTCAAAAGTTTCCCCGGCCCAAAAACCACTTTAAGGCCGTGGGCGGCGATTTGCAGCGCGTCGAAATTCAGTTTAACGCCTACTCCAATGAGCGTTTTTACGGCCTGGGCCAGCACCAGCACGGACATCTTAACCAAAAAGGCTGCGTCATTGACCTGCTGCAGCTCAACAGCGAGGTTTGCATTCCGTTTCTGTTATCCAGCCGGGGCTACGGTTTTTTTTGGAACAACCCCGCCGCGGGCCGGGTTGAGTTGGGCCGAAACAGCACCCGCTGGATAGCCGAAGCCACTCCCCAACTGGATTACTGGATTACCGTGGGCAACACGCCCGCCAAGATTGTATCTCAATATGTTGACGCGACGGGCCATCCGCCGGTGCTGCCGGAGTGGGCGGCGGGCTTTTGGCAGTCAAAACTGCGCTATTCTTCGCAGGAGGAACTGCTCTCCGTGGCCCGCGAGTACAAACGGCGCGGCCTGCCGCTGTCTGTGATTGTGATTGATTATTTCCACTGGACGGCTCAGGGCGACTGGCAATTTGACCCCCGCTGCTGGCCCGACCCGGCGGCAATGGTGCGCGAGTTGGACGAGATGGGCGTCAAGGTGATGGTTTCTGTCTGGCCCACAGTCAACCCGACCAGCCGCAATTTCAACCAAATGCAGCAGCGCGGCCTGCTCATCCGCACCGAGCGCGGCGTGTCGTCCCATTGGGTGCTAACCGATACCAAATCGCCCGGCGAGCCGGTACACGTTCATTTTTGCGACGCCACCCACCCGGACGCGCAAAAATTTATGTGGGACCAAATCCGGCAGGGATACTACAAACACGGCATCAAAACCTTTTGGCTGGACGCCTGCGAGCCGGAAATGTACCCCACCGACCCCGAACACCTGCGCTACAACCTGGGCAACGGCCTGGCCGTAACCAATATTTACCCCTTGTTACACGCTCAGGGTTTTTACAACGGGCTGCGCTCGGAGGGGGAGGAGGAAATTATCACCCTCTGTCGCTCGGCGTGGGCGGGCAGCCAGCGCTACGGCGCGGCCGTCTGGTCCGGCGATATTCCTTCAACCTTTGAGGCGTTGCAGGCTCAGGTGCGGGCCGGGTTGAATATCGGCCTCAGCGGCATCCCCTGGTGGACTACCGACATCGGCGGCTTTCACGGCGGCGACCCGAAATCGCCCCAATTCCGGGAGTTGATTGTGCGCTGGTTCCAGTACGGCGTTTTTTGCCCCCTGTTCCGGCTGCACGGCTTCAGGCTGCCCGCCGATACCGAACGGTACTGGATTAGCGGCGGCCCCAACGAGGTGTGGTCTTTTGGCGAGCAAGCCTATGAGATTGTCCGGGAATATCTGTACCTGCGAGAGCGACTCAAACCCTATATTATGGAGCAAATGCGGGCGGCTCACGAGCAAGGCATCCCCCCGATGCGGCCGCTTTTCTATGATTTT
>RFJF01000578.1 GCA_003695455.1 Chloroflexota bacterium | reverse complement strand
CTACCGGCAGGTAATGCAGCGCCGGCGGGAAATGGCCGGGGAGGCCGGGCTGGACCCGGATGTCATTGAGGAAATGTACCGGGTGCTGGTGGATTATTTCATCCGGCAGGAAGAGACGCTGATTCGGGCGCGCGGCGGCACCGATTGACGCCCCGAAAGCAACTTGCGCTTTTTGACGAACACACTGTGTTAGGGTATAATCGCCGCTTGTAAGTTGGTTGTGCGCCGAAGTGGCGGAACAGGCAGACGCGCTACGTTCAGGGCGTAGTGGGCATTGGCCCGTGTGGGTTCGACTCCCACCTTCGGCATTGCAAGGCACCAGCCGCATTCGTCTAGGGGCCCAGGACGCCGCCCTCTCAAGGCGGTAACACGGGTTCGAATCCCGTATGCGGCATCGGCAGGCCAGAGGAATATGGTGGCTATGGCTCAATGGTAGAGCACCTGGTTGTGGCCCAGGAGGTTGTGGGTTCGAGCCCCACTAGCCACCCAAGAGAGCGTAAAACGCGGCACAGGCCGCGTTTTTTGTTTGGCTGCTAATCGTTACTTTCTCCCAGGTACACATATTCATCATCAAATTGCCAGGTGGGGATGGCCTCCAGTTCTACCTCTACCCGGGGGTTGCCGGGCGCAATTCGCTTGACCAGGTGAATATCCACCACCCGGTTATCGTTAATACCCAGCGAATCCAGCAGCGCATCCTGCGTAATTTTCAGCCCGCCGTCCAAATCCCGGCGGCGCGGCGATTCAAAGTAGAAATCCAGAAACAGGCCAACCCAGCCCCGGTTCAGGGCGAGAATGAATTCATCGGTGATGGTTCCATCTACCCGCAGCCGGTGGATTTTCTGCCTGACCTGTTTTTTAAATTTGGCGTGTTCCTTGGATAATACCCGCTTTTTGCCCACCTGCGTGTACTGGCTATTGATGCTGGGCGGCAGCGGCAACGCAAAACGCACACTCTGAATGTCTGCCATGATTATTCCCTTCCTTTAAAATTGTAGCACGTTTGTTTGGGGGCGACAATTCGGCGTAAATTGGGAAATTGGGGGCGATGTTGTATAATTATTTCTGGTTTGTGCAACCTGCGTGTGCTTCTGCCGTAGTAGTTCACAAATCACTGAATAATTGCCAATGTAACTATTTTGCAGGAGGCCCTTATGGCGCAATCATTTTTTGAAAAAATAGAAACCCTGATCAAAGCCAATCTTCATTCAATGGTAGATAAGGCACTCGATGAAAACTCAGTGGCGGTGCTGGATGAATACATTCGCCAGGCCGAAAACAACCTGGATGAGCTGGAAGATGCGCTGATTACCGTAAAGGGGCAGGTGAAAACCCTCAAACGCAAGTACGAAACCAGCCGCGCCGAAGCCGAGGCCGTGGATCAGGATATTGACCGCCTGCTCAAATTGGGAAAAGAAGACCTGGCCATTGCCGCTCAAAGCCAGTTCAACTCAAAAATGGACCTGGCCGACGAATACCGCCAGCAGTTTTTGCGCCAAAAGGAAGAAGCCGAAAAGCTGGCCCGCGCCCGGATGAAACTGGAATCTCGCCTGCGCACCATCAAACAGGAACGCGAACACGTGCTCGGTTTGCTGGAACTGGCCAAAACCAAAGAAGTGGCCGCCAAAAGTATGAAATCGCTGGATGCGCTGGAAGGTGTGGGGGACTCTGATATTGGCCGCGTGGCCGATAAAATCCGCGCCCGGATTGACCGCGCCGACGCCGAAATGGAAATGCGCACCGAACGGTTAAGCAGCCAGATGGACGATGTGCTGGGCCGTGACCGTTTGCAGAGCCAGCTTGAGGAACGCCGCCGCCGGTTGGGGCTGGCTGCCGAACAGGCCGAAGAAGAAGAAAGCCTCGATTCGCTGGATTTGGATATATAATTTTCAATTTTAAATTGACGATTTGCAATGCGCTATGTGCAACAAAAAATCGTCAATCCAAAATCATCAACCGTCAATCATTAGCCGTTGCCCAAAGTTATGTCTGCTCGCCAGGACCTGCACAGCCGCGCTCAGAACGCCATCCTTAAAAACATTGTTGAGAATTTTAAAGACAATCATGCCGATTGGATGAAAAACCCGGAAATCCGGGGCAAAATTTTCAACAGTGCTTTTTTTAAACCCGCTAACGCTGTATTGATTGGCGGCGCGTTGCTGGCTGCCGGCTGCACCTCGATGTTGGTGCTACCGCTGCTGGCGCTGACCTCGCCGTTGTGGCTGGCGGCGGGTGCGCTGGCGCCGCTGGCCCTGGGCGCGCTGGCCGAGGCAGCCTACCTGTACTACGCCGTCAATAATGAAGAAGCCCACGCTGCCGCCGTAGCCGAAATGCTGCGCCCGCAAGTCAATTTCAACCCGAAGGTGATCAAGAATGCAGAGTTGCGGGCAAAGGTTGACAAGGCGCTGGAGTACTGGAGCCTGATTGACGATGCCGTGCAGGAGGTGCCGGCCGGTCCCCTGCGCATCCGGCTGGAACACACTACCCGCGAGGCCACCCAGTGGCTGCAAGCTGTGTTCAACCTGGCCCAACAAATTGACGGGCTGTACCAGAATGATGTGATTGGCCGTGATTTGAAGGCGGTACCCAAAACAATTAAAGATTTGCAGGCCCGGCTGGCGCTGGAAGATTCGCCGCAGGTGCAGCAGCAGTTGCACGAAACCATTGCCAACAGCCAACGGCAGTTGCGCACCCTGCAATCACTGGAAGACCAGATGGAAAAGGCCAACTACCAGCTCGATAGCACCATCTCCTCGCTGGGAACCATCTACTCGCAGTTGCTGCTGGTGGGCAGCAAAGATGAAAGTGAGGGGCGTGTGGCCCGGTTGCAGGAAGAGATTTCTGAGCAGGTTCACCGGTTGGAGGATTTGTCCGAGGCAATGGACGAAGTTTACGAGGTTTCATATTAGTTGATGAAGTTCACCAAAACGCAACTTGCATTAATGGTGGCATTGCTGGCCGGCAATGCCATTATTTTATTCAGCCCCGAAAATTGGAGCTGGCTGCGTCTGCCGGCGGCGGCTATTTTTTTGACGCTGCTGCCGGGGCTGGCATGGCTGCCGGCGCTGGGTTGGATGCTCACCCGGCGCGGCATCGAACGGGCGGCACTGGCGGTGGGCATGTCATCGCTGGTTTCTGCACTGGCGCTGGTGGTGGCAATTTTGTGGCCCGGCCCCTTCCGGCTGCCGCAGGTGATGGCGGCGCTGAATGTGGCCGTACTGTCCGGAATTGTGGCTCAATCCTTCCCCCAAATTCAGCCGCAGCAGCGCCCCGGCAGCAATGGCGGCAGGCTTGAGTGGCCGCCGGTCGCCGTGCTGCTCATTTTGCTGGCAATTGTGGCGCTGGCCGGGGTGACGCGCTTTACCCGGCTGGGCTACGCCGAATTTCACGAGGATGAACTGGAAAATACGCGGCTTATCACCCGTGTGTACCACGGCGAGGAGTTTGCCATTTTTCAGGACAGCAAAGGCCCCGTCCACGCCCTGTACCCGGCGGCGCTCTGGTTTGCCAACGGCTGGATGAACGAGGGTATTTTGCGCTTTCCTTTTGCCCTCATTTCGATGGCCCAGATTTTGTTGGTGTTTGAACTGGCCCGCCGGATGACCGGCGGCAATAACAGCATTGGCTTGCTGTCTGCCGGATTTGTGACACTCAACGGTTATTTTGTGTCGCTTTCACGCCATCTGGAAAACCGCATTTTTCTTGTGTTTTGGGGTGTGCTGCTGATGTGGCTCACCTACCGTTACTACCGCGAAGAGGTGAAGCATTTTCTGCTCTACGTGGCGCTGACGCTGGGTGTGGGGCTGGTTACCCACTACGAGATACTCATTTTTGTGCCAATGGTGGTTTTTCCAATTGGCTGGAAGCATTGGGAACTGCGCTCGCTGACCCGCGCCGATGTTTTGTGGCTGGTTGCCGCCGCCGCTGTTTGTGCGGCCATTGCGGCCCTGTTTTACGTGCCCTACCTACGGGACCCGGAAATAGGGCTGGTGTACCGCTATCTGGCAGAAGAACGGGTGGGTACATCGCTGTTGTACAACAATGTGGCTAACATGTTCAAAGAGGACCGGTTGTACAGCGCGCCGTACAGGTTGCCGCTGATTTCACTATTGCTGGTGTGGCTGCTGGCGCGAAATTTTTGGCACGCGGGCCGGCGCTGGCTGGTGGGGCTGGTTGTGCTGCTGGCGGCAATGGTCAGTACCGTGGTTCAGCCTGCCTGGTGGCAGGTGGGCAATCTGAATCTGGCATTTGTGCCGTTTGCCGCGCTGGTGCTGGCTTTGTTGCTTTTGCCCGGCGTTACCCATGAGATTAAAAATTTATCGTTGTGGTTTAGCGTGCCGGTGGGCTTGATTGTCTTTTTTACACAGGATGCCACCAATCATATGATGATTGGTGAATCACCGGAAGATATGCTGGCCGCCATTGCCCTGTTTGATGTTTGGCGGGCGCTCACCACGGGGCAAACCGAGCCTGCCCCCACCATGCCGCCCCGCCGGTTTGTTTTTGCCGCACCCGCCGGGGTTGGCGCGG
>RFJF01000577.1 GCA_003695455.1 Chloroflexota bacterium | reverse complement strand
TGATTGGAGAGCGCTCTGCCGCAATGGCAAGCGCTCTTTTTTTTGTCACTTTCATTGAGAAACGGCTTGAGATAAAATGAGAGGAAATTGAGCGGGGCGGCGGTCAGCGTGCCGGGTGGACCAGTTCCCGGTACACGCTTTCCAGTTCTGCGCCGGCTTTGTCCCACGAGAAGCGCCCGGCCCGTTCCACCGCCCGCCCGCCCAGTTCGGTGCGCAGGCGCGGGTCGGTCAGCAGCCGGCGCAGGGCCTGTGCCAGCGCCGCCGTGTCTGTAGGGTTGACCAGCAGACCGGCGTTGCCCACCACCTCCGGCAGGCTGGAGGCGTTGCTGCACACTACGGGCGCACCGCAAGCCATCGCTTCCAGCGGGGGCAGGCCAAATCCTTCGTATAGCGAGGGGTAGACAAACGCCGAGGCCAGCCGGTAAAAAGCGGGCAAATCGGCCTCTGCCACAAATCCGGGGAAGATGACTCGCTCTGTTAGCCCCAGATTTTGCAGGCTGGCAAAGAAATCTTCGTATAGCCATCCTTTTTTGCCGATGAGCACCAGCCGCAATTCAGGCTGTTCCGCCAGCAGAGAATGGAACGCCTCCAGCAGCCGCGACAGGTTTTTGCGCGGCTCAATTGTTCCCACGTGCAAAATGAATTGTGACGGCAGGTTGTACGTTTGCCGCACGCGGGCCAGTTCAGTTTCAGGAATGTCGGGCCGAAAATGAGGCGCGGCGGCTTCGTAAATCACCCTGATTTTTTGCGGGGGCAGGCCGTAAAATTTGATGGCATCCTGCCGCGAACATTCCGACGGGGTGATAATCACATCGGCGGCGCGCAGAAAGCGGGGCATGGCAAAGGTTAGAAACCAGCGGTTGTAGGGCAGGTGGTATTCAGGGTAGTGCAGAAAAATCAGGTCGTGCAGGGTGAAAACGGTGCGGGCGCGTTTGAAGTGGGCCAGCAGGTGGTTTGTGGCGTGAAAAACGTCTCCGGCGGCAAAGGCGCGGTCCATCGGCCAGCGGCTCATTTGCGAGAGCAGCACGGCCATGCGCCACGGTTTGTTGCCTACGCTGACCGTTTTTTGCGGCAGGCGGGCCAAATTATCCGGCAGGCGGGCATCGCCCTGTTTGTTGTAAAACAGGGTCAAATTAAGTTGGCCGCGGTGGGCCAGTGCCCGCGCCACTTCTCCGGCGTAGCGGCCCAGCCCGGCGTGTTGCTGGGCGGTGGGTGAAACATCAAGTGTGATACGCAATTTCAATGACCAATGAACAATTACCAATTACCAATGAGTAAATGACGAAGGTATCCATAAGCCTGAAAAAGCCAGGCTAATTCAAAAGAAAAGAAACAAGGGTCAAGTAGATAACCGGGTAAAATATTCAAAGTTCAGACAGTCAAGACCGGTGTCATAATGGTGCTCCAAAGCCCGTTGACGAACGTGGTTCCGATTATGAGTGGTTAAATAATTGGTGGCTCAAGCGAGACCCCGTTTAGTAATTTACAAAAGGCAGGCATAATCGGGTCTGAACCCAACTATCCAGAGCAGGTAACAGACAGGAGCGAAAAAATGGTACACCCCCCGGATCAATCCGATGTTGTCAAAGCCAGGGCCGAAAAAGAACGGCAAGCGCAAGGTCGCAAAGCGAAAAGCCAGGCTCAGGCCCGTGCCAAAGCGAAAGGCAAGCGCGGGCAAGGGCAGAAGACGGTCGAGTTGGACAGTCTGGCCCAAATCAATCTGAACGCGGCGGGGCTGGATATAGGGGCCGCGGAGATATGGGCGTGCGTGCCGGAAGAGCGGGATGAGGTGTCGGTGCGGGTTTTCAAGACCTACACCATCGATTTGCAGGGGTTGGCCGATTGGCTGGGGGCATGTGGGGTCGAGACGGTGGCGATGGAGTCGACCGGGGTGTACTGGCTACCGGTCTACGAAATTCTGGAAGAACGGGGCTTTGAGGTCTATCTGGTCAATGCGCGTCACACCAAGAATGTAAGTGGCCGCAAGACGGACATTCTGGATTGCCAATGGATCCAACAACTGCACACCTATGGTTTGTTGCGGGCCTCGTTTCAACCGGCAGAAGAGATCGCCACCTTGCGAGCCTACGTGCGCCAGCAGCAAAACCTGATCCGTTATCGCAGCGCCCATATCCAGCATCTGCAAAAAGCGTTACAGTTGATGAACCTGCAATTGACCCAGGTTATCAGCGATATCACCGGCGAGACGGGCTTGCAAATCATTCGCGCCATCGTGGCCGGGGAACAGGATCCGGTCAAGCTGGCCCAATTTCGCAACCCGCGTTGTCACAGCAGTGAAGCCGAGATCGCCAAGGCGTTGCAGGGCAACTATCGGGCCGAGCATCTGTTCGCCCTACGGCAAGCGCTGGAATTGTACGATTTCTACACTGAACAGATCAGGGCGTGTGATACTCAGTTGGAACAACAGTACGCCCTGTTCACGCCGCAAGTGGATGTTGAGGCCCAGCCCTTGCCGCCCCGTCAACGGCGCGGCAGCCCCAATGAGCCGGACTTTGATTTACGCACCTCGTTGTATCAGATGACCGGGGTGGACCTGACCCGGATTGATGGCCTCAACACGCTCACTGTCCAAACCATCATCTCTGAAATTGGACTGGATATGAGCTGCTGGCCGACAGTCAAACATTTCACCGCCTGGCTGGGACTGGCACCCAACAACAAAATTACCGGCGGTAAAGTCCGTCGTCGGGAGACCAAAAAGACCACCAACCGGGCGGCGACGGCCCTGCGCCTGGGCGCACAAGCTGTCTCCCGCAGTGACAGCGCCTTGGGCGCGTTCTATCGGCGTAAACGGGCCCAATTGGGAGCGCCCAAAGCCATTACTGCCACGGCACACAGGATTGCCCGGATTATCTACGTGATGTTAAAGAACAAAACGGAATATCACGACCCTGGGGCCGATTACTACGAAGAACAACACCGACAGCGGGCGATTGCCAACCTGAAACGCAAAGCCAAAAAGCTGGGACTGGAAGTCGTTTCGGCTGCTGCCTGAGCCAGGTGACTTTGACAACCGAATCTTCAAGTGACCTCCGCTGTGGAGACAGGGGCCAGGCGGTTGAGTTTGGCCTGATTAGCCTTTTTCGCTCCTTTTTCAGCGAAACTTGACGAAAGTGCCACCCTTTTGATGATATTCCTGGTGAATGAACACCTTTTTAGCTACAAACTTATTTCAAAACCACACACTTAAAGGAATTGTTTCTTAGGAATTACGAATGACCAGTGACCAGTGACCAGTGACAAATTTATCCGTCAATTTGCCCCGCTGATTCCCTATCTGGCGGTGCTGGTGGGGCTGTATATTTTTAGCAGCGCCTGGCTGAGTATACTGCTCTACCACGCCGGCATAGCGCTGGCGCTGTCGGTCATCAGAGGTTGGGAGCCGGGCAAACTGCCGTCCAAACTCACCGAGTGGTTGGTGTTGCTGCCGGTGGTTGCCGGCAGCGCTGCCGCCGGGTTGGTGATTCTGACCATGTGGCCGGTCATCAAGCTGGTGGAACTGAGCCTGTCTGCCGAACTGGTTGCGCTGGGGCTGACCGGTACGGTCTGGACCATCTTTATTTTTTACTACTTTACCGTCAATCCAATTCTGGAAGAACAATTCTGGCGGGGGTACCTGGGCCAAAACAGCCTGCGCCCCACGCTGGCCGATGTCTGGTTTGCCGGTTACCACGTGCTGGTGCTGGTGCGGTTTGCCCGCCTGCCGTGGGTGGTTGCCAGTTTTTTGACGCTGGTGGCGGCTGCCTGGTTCTGGCGGCAGTTGGCCCGCCGCTACGGCGGGTTGACCTTTCCCATCCTCTCGCACGCCGCCGCCGATGCCGGAATCATTGGGGCGGTCTGGTTGTTGGCGCGCGCCGCCGGCGCGTGATTGCGGCAAAACCGCGGGGCAAAAGTAAAAAAAACAGGGTTGACCAACGTCGCAATTCAGCGTATAGTAATAATGCTGAAGTTTCTCTTCACCCCCGTTCAGCCGAGTTAATCCGCACAAAGGAGAGTGCCATGCCAGCCACTGGTCAGTCCCAAAACCCTGCTGCATCTACCGATACCCCCTTCGCCAAAGTCCCACTACAAAAAATCCACACTTTCATTGAAGGATTGGATGATATTCTGCAAGGCGGGTTGCCTGCCAACCGCACATCGCTGGTGATGGGCAGCCCCGGCAGTGGCAAAACCATTATGGGGATAGAATTTTTATACCGGGGCGCGCTTAACGACGAACCCGGCATTTTTTTGGGCTTTGAAGAATCGCCGCGAGCGCTCCGCGAAAACGCGCAGACCATGGGCTGGAACCTGGCCGAACTTGAACAGGACGGCCGGCTGTTCCTGCTGGAAGGGCATTTTGAGCCGGAAACAATTATCAGCGGTGATTTTAGCCTGAAACCGTTGCTGGCTATTATTTCCGGTAAAGCCGAGCAGATGGGCGCCCGGCGGATTGTGCTGGACGCGCTGGATGTGCTGCTGCGTCTCTACTCTGACCCGGTGCGCATTCGGGCAGAACTGCACACCCTCAATGATTGGCTGGTTGCTTGCGGCATGACTGCCGTCATGACGCTCAAACCGCGCCAAAAAAACAACAGCCAGCCGTTTCTTGATTTCTTTTATTCTATGG
>RFJF01000576.1 GCA_003695455.1 Chloroflexota bacterium | reverse complement strand
GTACCTGTTTCCAGGCTTCGTATTTGTTGCTCAATGGATTACAGCGGGGACAGGCGCGATTGTCATCGTGATTGGTTTTGCGGTAAAGAATCCTATGCCGCACGCAGAGTGCCCAGCCAGGAAAAGCGTCCGTTGAGTAAATCCAACGAGAGTCCAGTTCGTTTAACTCAGCGTTAGATGGCAGGCGCAATATTCCTGCGCCATTCAGCAATGCCTGGGAGAGACGTAAATCTGTAATTTCGAAATCTTGTGGGCGGCGTTGCTGGTTAAACAATTCCGAACGAGAGAGAACCGGAATGATGCGGGGGCCATCCGGGCCTTCCAAAATAGCCCCTGGCCCGTAAATGGTGATAAATTGAGACCTGCGGAGGGATTGTGCATTTGCCATAACTTAACTCTTGAATCCTGTGGTTTCTTCCACTTCTCGCAAAGACTGAGGGGCGTTTTCATAGACCTCATCAAATTTTTGAAACCGATGATGTGCATCCCCCAAAACCACATGACGTTCTGGGGGCCTGAATAAAGTTGGTTCATAGTAAACAAAAATATCAGCGCCGGGATGTTGCCGGGCCAACGATGCCCAACGGTCAAGCTCTGAGGCCGCTTCCACTAAAACCGCATTGGGGGCAGGCCTGCGGCCGGCGGGTTGTTGGCTGGCCCGTTGTTCCATCAAATCCGGGATAATATCAACTTCCGGGTCATTGCGATGGGTCCCCATTCGATATGCCAGTGAATAGTATGCGCCGCTCAACCGTTGCTGTACACGCCACTCGTCTGATACAGCGTTGCCGGCAATTTCCTGAGCCTGGCGAAGAAAAATAACGGCCAGAGGCCCAAGCCCTCTTTCTCGCGCTCGTGGCGAGAAGGGGGCCACTGTGATTGGCTCAACGTGGCGGTACAGGGCGCGATGGTAGCCGGTGAAAAACTCGTAGTGGTCAAGGTCGCGGGGGCGACTGGCCCGGAAGAAACTGATAATCAGGCCGCCACCCTGCCGCCCAACACGGCCAGTCGCCTGAATGTATGAGGCAGTGGTTTTGGGCTGGCCGTGAACTACCATCAATCCCAATCTGTCCACGTCCACCCCGGTGCCAAACATTGAGGTTGCCAGCGCTGCGTCCAAAGCATCGGGGGCGTTCACTTCCAATCGTTTGAGCAGGCCGGGAAGCTCCAGAGAACTACGGCGGCTGGAAAGCTCAATCCGGCGGTCTTCGGGGATAGAGCGAGCATTAGCACCAGCCCGAAAAGCTATCCGTTCAGGAATATCCTGCCGGTAAAGTGATAACGCCCCGGCTAACTCGCGGATGGCGTTGAAATAGCCAACAAGCGTCCAAAAACGGTCAAGGTCGGATGCCTGATTTTGCTGCCAGCGTTGATAGACAGTCTGCAACAGAGATGACCAGATACGCACAATAGGCGTTTGCGCCCCTTTGCCCGGCGCGCAAACGGCAACATACAACCTTCCCGGACGCTGGCTGTCCAGGGGATGCACCTCGTGGTCAATGGCAAAGAAACGGTCATCGGCAGAAATGGCCGATGGGGGAAATTGAGCCAGCCGCCGGTTAAAGAGTGCCTGCACCTGCGACTCAGCCTGGCGCACGGTGGCGGTTGAAGCCACATATTTGGGGATAATGGTCTGCTTATTCTGCTGACGCTGGCAAAGCAGGTCAACGGCGGTTTCGTATAGGCCCACCATGCTACCCAACGGGCCTTCAATCAAGTGAAGCTCATCTTGCAAAATCAAATCAGGTGGTTCAAAGGGTTGAACTGGCACATTTAAGACTTTGCCTTTGGCAAAATCTGGCGGGTGAGGGCGACACTCTGTAGGCAAAGTTCCCCACGATGGTGGTGAACCTTCTCGGTAATATCCCCACCGACTGTGGTAATGATCTACATTGCCAAACAGCGAAGCTGCTTTAGGCTCAAAAGCCAACCGGGCAAACTTATCAACAGTGGCAATAACCAGAGACGGACAACGATGATATACCTGATCATCCACCGTACAAGCTGGAATAGGAATACGTCTGGAAACAGGATGATTTTGGGCCACCTGAAATGCAGGTAAAACGGCTTGCCACTGCATGTGGTTAATATAGGGTAAAGCGCCTGCACTTTCTGTTGCGCCAAAACCAAATGAAAGTTGTCCACCAGCAGCTGGATTATATCCGCGATCGTTAGTAGAAAGCGGCACTGCTTCGGCCCAAGCGTGCTGGTTTAACTCACATTCTGGGTTGGGGCAATAAAGGTCAAAGTCATAGGCAACGGTTGTTTTTTGAGAGGTGGGGTAACTCAAAATGAAATAACCGGGCCGGGCCGGACGTGCTGACAGCAGGGTAACATTTTTACCCAAAGCTGGGACAATTGTTTTATACCACCATTCGTCAAGCTGTCTGGCGCTGATGGCATTGTCTGGCGGAATAGTAAACGTTAATGACAGAGTGCGATAATCAGGGGTGGCGTGGCTGGTGTATGCGGCTCCGTCAATTGTTACTGATAATCCGGGTGGTTGCAGAATATTCAACGGTGGCGCGGTAGTTCGCCCGCCTTTGATGACAAAATGGATGGTATGCTGGCCGGCATCCAGCCCTTCATCCGGCACAGCCAGAATGGATTGACAACAAGGGCAGTTCAATATCTGTGCGGCCTCGCCTTTGACTTCACGGCGACTAGCCTTTTGGCTATCTTTTTGTAATTTTTTATCCGGCCCATCATAGCCATTGTTAGTTACACCCCGTAAGGCATCCAATGCACCAACATACCATATTAAACCACCCGACGGGGCAGGTAATGGCCCAACGCTTAACATACTATTAGGCGTAACATTACCCCCAACCCACAAACCGGCTGAAAAACGCAAACCGCCCCAAATAAATTTCTCTTTGTTGGAACAGTCTTTGGGCCGCCAGCCGGTTAACGCGCCCGGCCTATCCAGATTGTGAATCCGCAAAAATTCGCAGGCGGTGATTACGCCCAACGCCCGACGAAACTGCTGAATGGTAAGCAGGCGCAATGTGTATCGGGAAATGACCCCCACACCGGCTCCAGTATTGTGACCTTCTTTCTTGTTTGAACCGCGCCGCCGCCGTAAGGCC
>RFJF01000575.1 GCA_003695455.1 Chloroflexota bacterium | reverse complement strand
GCCGCCGCCCACCCCCACCCCCAACATTATCAGCGACAGCGACCTGGCTGCCGCCAAAACCGAATGGCTGCAAACCGTTGCCGATGTGACCGGGCTGACTGAAGCCGAGTACCGCGAGTTTGTACGCAAAGGCGTACTACGCACCAAAGTCCGCAAAGCGCTCGAAGCCGAAGTGTCACACACCGCCGAACAGGCCAACGCCCGGCATATTCTGGTTGAAACAGAAGAAGAGGCCAAAGATGTACTGGCCCGGCTGGAAGCCGGCGAAGATTTTGCCGCACTGGCAAAAGAACTTTCAAAAGACCCCGGCTCGGCTGAAAATGGCGGAGAACTGGGTTTTGTGCCGCGCGGCCGTTTTGTGCAGCCGGTTGAAGAGGCCGTCTTTTCACTGCCGGTGGGCCAACTCAGCGAGCCAATTCAATCACAATTTGGCTGGCACATCATCCAGGTGCTGGCCCGCGAAGAGCGCGAACTATCTCCGGCCGATTACAGCCAGGTTCAGCAAACCGCCTTTTCAAACTGGGAAGCCAAAGCCCGGCAAAACGCCGATATTCAGGATTTGTGGACAGCTGACATGGCCCCGCCCGACTCATTTTCGCAACCGCAATAACACGTTAAGCCAAATTTCCCACTTTTAAATTGCTTTTTTTCGTGGTATAATCGTTGCGTTGTTGCATGTTAAATTCAAGGAGATGGGCGCATGAGCCCGCACGGCAATCGGGTTGTAGAACTGAAAATCCCCAGTGAACTGGGCTACGAAAAGATCGCCAGAGAAGCTGTGGCCACTGTTGCCCACCGGTTGAACTTTAGCGAAGAAAAAATTGAAGACATAAAAACTGCCATCAGCGAAGCCTGCACCAACGCCATTCGCTATGGCAGCGGTTCAGATTCCAGAATGAAGGTGGTGGTCATTCTCACCGCCGATGACCAAAAACTGGATATTCTGATCAAAGACCCCGGGGCCAGCGGTGTGCCGCCTGAAATCATTAACATTCCGGACATTAACGGCATGGTTGAAGGCAAACAGCGTTTGGGAGGCATGGGGCTGTACATCATCCGCGAACTGGTGGACGAAGCCGGATTCATTGAACCGGAAGAAGAAGAGGACGACGGCAACCAGTTCAGAATGGTGATTTACCGGGTAGACGGCAACGATTCTGAGCCTGGAGCCAGTACTCCGGGTACCGATAATGGAGGCACAACATAATGAGCGACGACATTCAGGTTTCGGTTCGCGACGAAGACAATGCAACCATCATTGATTTGGTGGGAGATGTAACCACGTTTGCCGAAGAGGCCATTACCCAGGCGTACCAAAGCGCGTCATCTGACGGTGCTGAAAACATTATCTTTAATTTCAGAGAAAATGATTACATCAACAGCGCCGGCATTGCCATTTTGATTGGCGTAGTCACCGAGGCCCGAAAGCGCGACCAAAAACTGCTCATGACCGGCCTGAGCGCCCACTTTCAGAAAATTTTCCGCATGGTGGGGCTAACCCAGTACGCCGACCTGCACCCCACCGTTCCCGACGCGCTGGCCTCGCTGAACGGAGGCTAGTTACCAGTTACCCACCGCGCCTGACAGCCGCCAGCGCCGGCGCCACCGCACACAACAACAGCGCCAGCCCGGAAATGACCGCCCCCCACACAAACGAGGCCGGGCGAAACCGCAAATCCACCTGGTGCGCACCCGCCGGCAGAACCACCCCCTGCTGAACGCCGTTCACCGCCAGCAATTCTGCCGGTTGGCCGTCAACCCAAACCCGCCAGCCGGGGTAAAACGTCTGGCTGATTACCAGCAAATTTTGGCCCACCGCCTGCACCTGCAACTGCAACCGCGATGGGCTTTTTTGTTGCACCCGCACCTGCCCACCTTCGGCAGAATCCAGCGGCCCGGCCAACGGCTGCATCACCACTGCCCGGCGGCGCAGGTCAAAATCATCCGCCAAAAGCCGCGCCACGGCAGACTCCACATCCGGGGCCGTCTCCACCTGCCCCACCAGCCAGGCCCGCTCAAACGGGTCGCCCATTTCAAACACGCGCACATCGCCCTCAGCAAACACCGGCCGCAGACCCGCATCGCCAATATCGCGGTTTGCCACAATGTAGCGCACATTCAGCAACTGCCACTGCCGCCAGGCCGGCATGGCCTGCAAAAAGTAGTCCATTTCGGCCAGTTGCAGGGGCGTGTTACCGGTCAAATCCTCCAGTTCAAACACAGACGCGGCGCTGTTGCCGCCGGGCAGCAAGCCGCCACTGGCAATCCGGCCGGTAATTTCTGCGGATGGGCCAACTTGCGCCTGCAAAAACTGCACCACGCCGTTGGGGGCAAACCCCGGCACGTCGGCGGGATTTGCCAGATTGAACTGCCAGTTGACCGTGAACAGGTTGAAACCCAGCCACGCCGCCAGCAGCCCCATTCCCCAGCCACGCCGCAGCCATCGCCGGGGCCTAAGCAGAAGCAGCGCCAAAAATCCCCCCAGAATTAACAACCCAAACAGGTGATGCCACAACACCCCAAAAAAGAGATTCACCGCATCGCCGCGCGCAGTTGCCGCCGTGGAACCGTAAATAAACAGCCCGGTCACAAACAGGGCGATCACCCCCACCCCGCGCAGGCGGCGTTCAAATTGGGCAAATACCGGCCGCAGCGGCTTACTCAGCGGCGAAACCAGCCACGCCGCGCCCAGCCCGGCCAGCATGGCCGCTGCAAAACTGAACAGGAAAAAGACCCGCTCCTGCTGGCGCACCGAGTCAAAACCCGGTGCCAACAAATAAAACAGGGGATACACAAACAGGTTGTTGCCAAAGGCCAACAGCAGGCTGACCAACCCGGTTCCGGCCCAGAAAAACAGTTGTCCCACCGCCCTCGATTTGATGCGGCTGCTGAATTGCGCCCAGCCCAGCGTGAGCGCCAGCGCCAGCAGCGCCAGCGTAACAATGCCCACGTACGCCGGCGAACCGCCAAAAAAACCGGGGTACAGCAGCGCCGCCAACTCAGAGAGGGGCAGCCCGGCAGAGACCGCCGGGTACGAGAGGTCGGCGCGCAGAGAACGGCGAATAAATTCCAGCGTGGGCAGCAGTTGCGCCGCCGAGAGCGCCGCACCCAGCGTAACCATTGCCAGCCACAGCAGCGCCGCCCGTCCCCAGCGGAAACGGCGGGGCGCAGATTTGGCGGGCAGCCAGACGCCCAAAAACAGCGCGTACGCCAGCGACAGGTAAAAAATGTACATCACCGTTTGGGGGTGGCCGGCCAAAATTGCCAGCGCAAAGGCCAGCCCGGCCCACACCAGCGCGGCCAATACGGCCCGCCGGCTGCCGGTCGCCGGACGGTTGTTGGCCCGTTCAACGGCAACGTGCAGTCCCCACAGCACCCACGGCAGCCAGGCGCTCGCCTGCAAAATGGTGAGCTGCTGCACCGGAAACCCGGTCAGGTAGCCGCCGTAAGTAAACACCAGCGAGGCGATGAGCGCGCCAAAGCGGGCAGGGCGCGGCGCAAAACCGCAACGTTTGAGCAGGTGGAAGGCCAACAAAAATGTTCCCACCGCCGCCAGTGAAAAATGCAGAATGGCCTGCCACTCCAGCGCCTTCACCGGAAAGCCGATTTGCCGCCCCAGCAGTGGCCCGCCCCATCCCAGCAGCAGCGCCTGCGCCACGTGCGGCGGGTAGAGCGCGCCGGATTGGATATCGGCCAGGGCGGGCTGGCCGCCAAACAGGTAGGGATTCCAGAGGGGAACCCGCCCGCGCACCCATTCCTGCGCGGCAAACGCGCGCAACGGAAAATACTGCCCGGTGAAATCACCGGCGGCAATTGACATTTGATCCGGGGGGTTGGGAGTGATGAGCCGCCAGAAAAAGAGCAGGGGCAGCAGCGCCAGAATCACACTCAAAATGATGGTGGCGCGATGGGCTGGGCGGCGGCTCATGAGCGTGCGTTACCGGGGCAATCCGTGGATAATTTTCAACTGGGCCAGCAGGGGGGCCACATCCGGCTCAACCCACGGCGAAACACCCAGCGGGTCATCAAAATCAGTGTCGCCCAGCAAGGCGCGGAAGGTGTTGCCCACCGCCGGGGCCACCACGTTCAGGTTGTAACCGCCTTCCAGGGCAAACACAATTTTGCCGTTGCAGATTTCGGCGGCCAGGTTAATCAGACTGGTCACCAACCAGTGGTAGCCGGTCAGCGTTAGCCCAATGTTCGCCAGCGGGTCATCCCAGTGCGCGTCAAAGCCGGCAGAAACAATTATCAACTCCGGCTGAAAACGGCGCAGTAACGGAAACACAATTTGGCTATACAGGGCTTTCACATCTTCATCACCCATAAACGGGGTCAGCGGCAGGTTGACTTTTGTGCCTTTGGCTGGGCCGGTGCCAACCTCGCGTACAGAACCGGTACCGGGATAAAAGGGGTACTGGTGGCTGGAGACAAACATAATTGAGGGGTCTTCTTCCAGAATGGCCTGTGTGCCGTTGCCATGATGCACATCAAAATCCACAATCGCTGCGCGTTCAACTCCGACGCCGTTCTGCATGGCCCGTGCGGCAATGGGCGTGTTGCCAAAAATGCAAAAGCCCATAGCCCGGTTGGGGGTGGCATGGTGGCCCGGCGGGCGAATCAGGGCAAAACCGTTGTCCAGTTCGCCGGTTACCACGGCGCGACACAACTCAATTAACCCGCCGGCGGCGTGGGCGGCAGCCTCAAACGAGAATTTGTTGGTGTAGGTATCGGCATCGAGCATACCGCCGCCAAAGCGGCAGGTATCTTCAACATGCTCAATGTACAGCGGGTGGTGGCAGCGCTGAAGTTCGTGGATTTTGGCTTCGCGGCTGGGAATGTGCTTGAGCCGTGGCAGAATTTGGTGCGCTTCCAGGTAGCCAATCATGGCATTCAGACGTTTGGCATTTTCCGGGTGGTCGGGCCAGTTGTGTTTATGAAAAATCCTCTCGTACACGTAGCCGGTGGTCATTGCTGAGTCCTCTTCTTTGAGCGGGTTGATAAACGGGAAACCGGCGCGCCGCACCGGCAACGCCACCTCCATTCCCCAAACACCTCTTTTCTGCGCCCAATGGTAGCACATCGGCGGCGGATAGTAAAATCCGGCACAGGGCCAATTCTGGTGGATTTTGCCAGAATCGGCCCGAAAGTTTAGCTTTTGCGCAGAAAGCTGGTATAATCCCCAAACTCACCCCCCAAGGAGTTTTGACAACTGATGGAAATTGTCAGAAGTCTGGCCGAACGTGTGGTCAGCAATGTTGAAAGTGTCATCATAGGCAAACGTGGTGTGGTTGAATTCACACTGCTGGCGCTGTTGTGCCAGGGGCACGTGTTAATTGAGGATGTGCCGGGTACGGGCAAAACCATTCTGGCCCGCGCCGTGGCCCGCTCGATTGGCTGCAAATTCAAACGAATTCAGTTTACCCCGGATATGCTGCCCAGCGACGTAACCGGCGTTTCGATGTTTAACCAGAAAACACATGAATTTGAGTTCCGCGAGGGGCCGGTTTTTGCCCAGATTGTACTGGCCGATGAAATTAACCGGGCCACGCCCAAAACCCAGAGCGCCCTGCTGGAAGCTATGGAAGAACGGCAGGTAACCGTTGACGGTGAAGTTCACCCAATGGACAAGCCGTTTTTGGTGCTGGCTACCCAAAACCCCATTGAGTACGAGGGCACGTTCCCCCTGCCGGAAGCGCAGCTTGACCGTTTTATGTTGCGCATCAATATGGGCTACCCCGATAAACAGAGCGAAATTTCGATTTTGGGCGCGCAGCAATTTGCGCACCCCATCAGCGCGCTGCAGCAGGTAGTCTCGCAGGAAGAGTTACTTGAGGCGCAGGAAACGGTTAAGCAGATTTACGTGGATGACTCCATCAAGGAATACATCATTGAACTGACCACCGCCACCCGCAACCACCCCGATGTGTACCTGGGCGTTAGCCCGCGCGGCAGCCTGGCGTTGTACCGCACCGGGCAGGCACTGGCTGCCATTCGCCACCGGGATTACGTGATTCCGGATGACATCAAATATTTGAGCGAGCCAACCATGGCCCACCGGCTCATTATCAGCCCTGCCGCCCGCATCAAAAATATTGACCCCAAAGAAGTCATTGATGACATTCTTTCCACCGTACCCGTTCCCAAAGCGCAAGTGAGTTAGATGAGTTTGTGGAGTTTGTGGAGTTGATAGAGTTGGGTGAGTTTGAACTTTGTTCATTGATGATTGGTAATTGGTAATTGGCGCTCGAAAGAAGCTGGGTATTAATTGTTATTCTGACCATTTCGGTGTTGGGCGCACTGGGAACCGGTCACACCATATTTTTCAAACTGTCTTATCTGGCCGGTTCAATTTTGGTGTTGTCTTTTTTGTGGGCATGGCTCAACATTCACTGGGTTAAAGTGACGCGCCACGTGCGTACCAGCCACGTGCAGGTGGGCGGCTTTGTTGAAGAACGGCTGGTGCTGAAAAATACCGGCCCACTGCCCAAATTGTGGATTGAACTCAAAGACCACGCCACGCTGCCCCTGCACCGTTCCAGCCGGGTTATCTCCAATTTGGGCGGCAAACGCCAGCGAAGCTGGTCGGTGCGTACGCCGTGCTACCGGCGCGGGCGGTTTATGCTTGGCCCCATCACCCTCATCAGCAGCGACCCGTTTGGTTTGTTCCCCCTGACCAAAAAGCTGCCCAAAAACTTCACCTTTC
This sequence comes from Chloroflexota bacterium, assembly GCA_003695455.1. Lineage (GTDB taxonomy): Bacteria > Chloroflexota > Anaerolineae > 4572-78 > J111 > J095. The sequence continues at coordinate 195 of RFJF01000575.1, read as the reverse complement.
CGGTAGTGGTTTATCCGCAAGCTGTAGATTTGCCGGCCTTTCAGCCGCCCGTGGGCGAGCAAATTGGCGGCGATGCCCTGCGCCGGCGCACTCACTACGTTACCACCAACGTGTCGGGCATCCGTGAATATGCCTTTGGCGATAGTTTCAACCGCATCCACTGGCCCAGCACCGCCCGTACCGGCCGGATGATGG
>RFJF01000047.1 GCA_003695455.1 Chloroflexota bacterium | reverse complement strand
TCCATATTCATCACCGTGAAAAATTCTTGCCCTGCAAGCGAATCATTGCCAAATTTATCAAAAAAGTAATCAGCAGCAAAATAATGCCCAGCGCAATAGCCAGATCAAAGTTGCCTTTGCGCGTTTCCAGCACGATGGCCGTGGTCAGCGTGCGGGTTTTGCCCTCAATGTTACCGCCGACCAAAATCACCGCGCCCACCTCGGAAATCACCGAACCAAAGCCGGCAATAATCGAGACAATCACCCCCACCCGCGCCTCGGCCAGAATGGCCAGCGTGGCCTGCCAGCCGGTGGCCCCCAGCGACATCAACTGGCGGCGCAGGTTGGGGTCCACGCCCATCACCGCGGCCATGGTGAAGCCGGCCACCAGCGGAAAGGCGATAATGGTTTGGGCCACAATGATGGCGTTGGGGGTGAACAGCCAGCCCAAATCGCCCGCCGGCCCGCTGCGCGAGAGCAGGAGGTAGACAAACAACCCCACCACCACCGGCGGAAAGCCCATCCCCGTGTAGAGCAGGGCCGTTATCACCCGGCGTCCCCAAAACTGCTTCAACCCCAAAAACGCGCCCAGCGGAATACCGACCAGCGTGCTGAAGCCCAGCGCCACGCCGGACACCAGCAGCGAAAACCAGATGACCTGGTACAGGGCCGGATCCAGACTGAAAATCAGGCCGACAGCCTGCGCCAAACCTTGCAACAGTTCATTCATCGGCGCAAATTACGAGCCGGTTCCGGCAGCTTTGGCCGCGTTCCACGGCGCAGAATCCGGCACAAACAGGGGCATCCCAAACTTGTCAATACCGAATCGGCCAATCATCTGCTGGGTGGGCGGGGCAATCAGCCAGTTGATGAACGCCTCGGCGCCGGCGGCGTTGATGGCCGGGTGCAGTTTTGGGTTGACGGCAATAACGCCGTAAGGGTTAAACAGCCGGGAATCGCCTTCCACAAGAATTTGCAAATCCATGGTGCCTTCCAGCGTGCGGGCAAGGTAGGTGGCCCGGTCGCTGAGGGTGTAGGCCAGTTGCTCGTTGGCAATGGTCAGCGTGGCCCCCATGCCCTGCCCCACCGACTGGTACCAGTCGCCGTTGGGCCGGACAAAAGTTTTGTCGGGATTCTTGATGCTGGGCGCGTCAACCAGCGGCACGTTGGCCGCCTGCCACAAGCCCTGCTCCTTGATGTGCGTGCCGGAGTCGTCGCCGCGAGAGACGAAGGTGCTGCCGCTTTGGGCCAGTTGGGCCAGCGCCGCCGCCACATCGGTCATCCCGCTGATTCCGGCCGGGTCATCGGGCGGGCCAACAATGACAAAATCATTGTACATTACATCCTCGCGGCGGCTGCCAAAACCGGCATCCATAAACGCATCTTCCCGGCTGCGAGCGTGCACCAGCAGCACATCGGCGTCGCCGTTTTCACCCAGTTGCAGCGCCTGCCCGGTTCCCACGGCAATCACCTCCACGTCCGCGCCAAATTTCTGCTCAAAATCCGGCAAAATGGCGTTGAGCAGGCCGGAGTTGTCGGTGCTGGTGGTGGTAGCCAGCACCAGCCGCCCCACCTCTGCGCCGCCCACCGGAGCGCCGTCCGCCGCCACCTGCGGCACCGCGATTTCGCGTTGCAGAAGAGCCTGCGCGTCCACAGCGGAGGGCAGACAGAGCTTCCAGCCAATTTCAATCACATCCACGTTTTCAATGTGGGCAAAACCGGCATCGGCGGCGTGAGCAGCGTTGGTGGCATCAGCGATGGCCGGGTAGGCCAGCACATCGCCGTACACTTTTTCTGCAATTTTGCTGAGCCAGTCGTCGGCCTGCACAATCACTTCCTGCTCGCACGTCACCGCCGTTTGAACCGGCGGCGCAGCCTGCGCCGTCGCCGGCAGGGCCGGCATCAGTGCAAAAAGTACGAGTGTGATTTTGAACAGCGTTTTCAGTGGAGTTGGGTGGAGTTTATTGAGTTGGTTGAGTTTGTGGAGTTGATGGAGTTGGGTGAGTTTGTTCATTGTTCATTGCTCATTGTTAATTTTTTCGCAATTCATCATTCATAATTCATCATTCGTTATTGTTCTATCCAGCGAATCCGGCCGGTTTCGGTCACATCGTAGCCGCCGAGCGCGGCGATGGCCTGCTGCGCGGCGCGGGTCCCCAGCCAGCGGGCCAGCGATTGCACCGGCGGGCGCGGCCACACCTCGGCGGGAATGGCCAGGTCGTACCGTTCGGTGGCCAGCGGAATGAAATCCAGCCCGTAGCTCAGCGCCGCCGATTCGATGATGAGTGCGGCGTCGGCTTGCTGTTCCGCAATGTTCCGCGCCGCTTCGGTGTGCGTGGCCGCCTCGGTGGTGTATCCGGCGATGCTGTCCGGAGCAATGCCCAGCCGTTCCAGTTGGGCATCGAGCCACACCCGCGTACCGGCCCCCGGCTGGCGGTTGACAAATTGCAAACCGGGCGTCGCCAAATCGGCCAAACCGGCCACACCGCGCGGGTTACCCGGCAACACGGCCAGCCCCAACCGGCGATGGGCCAGCGTGAGCAGGGCCACTTTTTTGCCCGGCAACAGTTGTTTAACCGCCGCCACATTGTACGTACCGCTGGCGGCATCCCACAGATGCGTGCCGGCCAGGTCGGCCTGATTTTGGGCCAGCGCGGTCAGGCCGCCCACACTGCCCACAAACGAGAGTTGCAGCGTGTAGTTGGGCGCAACCCCGGCAAAATGAGAGGTAATCAGGGCAATGGCCGGGTCGTGACTGCCCACAAAACGGAGCGTTTGGGCGGGCCAGCCGGTGGCCTGCCCGGCGGCGCGCCAGCGGTCGAGCGCCAGCCGGAGGGCGTGCTCCACTTCGGCTTCGGTGTAGCCGGCGGTCAGCACGTCGAGCAGAAATGATTCGGCGCGGTGGACCAATTGGGCGCGGCGCAGCGGCTCAGATTGCGCCAGCGGCGAGACATCGGCCACGTGCGTGCCCTGCCCCGGCCGGCTGGTGACCACGCCTTCGGCGGCCAACAGCTCGTAGGCGCGCTGGATGGTGCCGACGGTGCAGTTCCAGCGCTCGGCCAGCTCGCGGACCGGCGGCAGGCGGTCGCCGGAGCGGAGCGATTGGGATAAAATATCCTGCCGGATTGACTCGGCAATTTGGTGGTAGAGATGTTGCTTTGCCATAGTGAGTTTATGGAGTTGGGTGAGTTGATAGAGTTGGTGGAGTTAGTGGAGTTGGTGGAGTTGGTGAGGTTGGTGGGGTTTGTGGAGTTGAGTGGGTGCGGCAAGTTGGTGAGACCAGAGATTTGCTCATTGAGAATTGCTCATTGGAAATTAACTGTATGTTTGCACAGGCACAATTATACTCTACGTGCAACAAGGGGTCAATTTTCGTTGTGCGGAGTGAACACAACGGGGGTTAAAAAAAGAGGGTTACGTTGTGGGGAAGTTTTCCTTGAATCGCTGGGCAGCCAGTTCATTCAGCCCGGCAATGAAACGGCGAAAGCGGGCAATGTAATCTACGGCTTCCGGGGTAAGGCTTGAGCCGCCGCCGCCCTCGCCGCCGGTCTGGGTTTGCACCAGTTTGACTCCCAGGCGCTGCTCACATTCGTGGATTTTGTCCCACGCCCGGCGGTAGGAGATGCCCATTTTTGAGGCGGCGGCAGAAATAGAGCCGGTCTCCTGCACGGCCTCCAGCAGACGCACCCGCCACAGACTAAGAACAACTTTGCCGTCTTTTTCAATCCAGAAGTTTGATTTTTGC
>RFJF01000574.1 GCA_003695455.1 Chloroflexota bacterium | reverse complement strand
GTGCTGGGATTAGGCTTAACCTTTTTAGGATTTAGCCTTGAAAACGCCAACACATTCTTTTTGGGCAAACAACGCTTTGCGCCGCCGGTCATTCACAATTTAACAGTGTGGTGGAGTCTGGTTATTGGCGGGGGAATACCACTGCTAATCTACGGACTGTACCCCGACATCTTTTTCTGGATTTTTCCCGGTATATCACACACATACCTGACGGTTGCCCTATTGCTCATTCCATTCAGTATTTACACTGCACTGTCATCAGGCATTTTAATTGGCCTTGATCGGCTGGATATTGTTTATAAATTAATTTTTGTTATTCAGCTTCTCATTTTTGTTGGGGCGGTAGTGGTGCTGGTCTGGTTTCAGCGGGCGTTACCCGGCATCATCGGGGTGGTATCGCTGATTACGATAGCGCACGCGCTATTGCTGCTGGGCGTCTTGAAACGGCAGGGCGTGGGATTTTACCGGCTTCAACCCGATGTGGTACGGGACAGTGTATCGTACGCCGGTAAGTTTCACCTTGGGATGGTGGCCCATTTTCTTCATTTGAAGGTGGACCAGTTGATGGTCAACTTTTTTATTGGGGCGTCCGGGGTAGGGTGGTATGTTCTGGCGGTTAGCCTGGCTGAAAAATTGTGGCTGGTCACTACCATTTTCCGACAGGCCGGGTTGTACAAGGTAACCTCTTCTGACCCGGCTGCGAGCGCCAGCCTGACCAACAAATTAACCCGCAGCGTATCCTTTGCCGGCATGATAGGAGTTGCCGGGATGTTTCTTTTTGGTCAACCGTTCATCCGTCTGGTTTTCGGCGAAGCGTATCTGCCCTCGGTACCGGCGCTGTACTGGTTGTTGCCCGGAATTTGGGCCATGGCTGTGGCGCCGCTGTTGTCAACATTTGTGGCTATGCAGTTGGGGCGTCCGGGCATCCCAACCATTATTGCCATGTTTACACTGCTGGTCAATGTGGGGCTTAACTGGCTGCTTACGCCCCGTTTGGGGGTCAGCGGTACGGCGATTTCTACCACCATCAGTTATTTGTTGACATTTGCACTTATCACTACAATATATGTTCGGAGTACCCACTACAGTGTGTCACAAGTTTTCATCCCCAACCGGGAAGATTTTGACGTGTACAAAAATTTGATTGGCCGGGTAAAAGACTCTGTGTTATCTGTAAAAGTATAATGTTACAATCAATTGGAATGTGAACCAACCTGGGAGTACGGAATGACCAATCCATTAAAAACCACACGCAGAAACCTTGGAGAAAAAGTAAACGATTTTTTGACCAGTGATATGTTTTACACCAACTTTTACTGGGTTGCCGACTGGATTATGACCGGACTTTGCAACCTGGCGTGTACCTACTGCTCGCGTGAAGACATAAAAACTGAGAACATTGATTACTGGCAATCTCTGGAACGAATAAAAAAAATCAAACCCAAGGCATTGTGGGTTACCGGTAACGGCGAACCAACTCTGGTTAGTGATTTGCCCGGCCTGTTGGCTGAAGCAAAAAGCAGCTGGAATCCGTACATCACCATGGTTAACAACGGCACCAATACCCGCCGCGTGTTCCGTGTGCTGCCGCACCTTGACCAGTTGGCGGTTAGTGTAGATGGAATTGGCAACGTAAATGTTGAGACCCGCGGCCTGGACGGTGACAAGGTGGTCCAGCACATCAGGGCAATTCACCAACGAATTCAGTCCGACGGGTTACCGGTGCAACTGGTTACCAACACCGTTGTTACCACAGAAAACTTTAAGTGGGCCAACGAATTTATCCGAACCGTCAACGGCATCAGCCCGGATATCGTCATGTTTATGTCGCCGTTGCTGCCGCTTGATTCTCCAATGTCGGTGGTCAGCAGCGAGGAAACTCACAATAGATTCTCGGATTGGTTGCGGGATACGGAAAATTCGTACAATGTGATTAGCCATTTTGGTCACTTTGAAAACGGATTTCAGCCCGAAATTGTTTGCCACCACCAATATTTTAGAACCGTGATTGACTACCACGGCAAGCTGCACCCCTGCAAACCCCAACTGCCGTGGAATTACCACATGATGAATATGCGGCAAATGGTCAAGCAAAAACGCTTTGTGGATACCGGCAAAGAAGCGGCCAAAATGTTCAACACACTGGTCACCAATCGCCACAACCCGGTTTGCCATACGCCCTGCAACTGCCACTCTTACCTGGATTGGTTTTTCCGCGGACAAGACCACCCAATGTGGCGCGTATACGGTAACGTTTATAAAGAACGCTTCACCAAAAAAGAAATTGACAAAGCCTACCGCTTCATTGTGAAGCGGATTAACCCCGAGTTCCCGTACGAAAAATTGATGCCGCTGCTCAAACC
>RFJF01000573.1 GCA_003695455.1 Chloroflexota bacterium | reverse complement strand
GTACCGGTCAGGTTGTCGCTTTTGCGCAGAATTTCCCCATCCGGCGTGCGAACCTGATAGTAACTGGTGGTCAGCAGGTCAAGCACGGGCGGTGGCGGCGGATTGGCCGGCCCCGGTAGCGGGCCGTCACCCGGCCCGGCGCCCGGCCCCGGCGGCGGGCGAAACGGGCGCACCGTCTCCGGCGATTGGTCGGTGAGCGCGGCGCGCACCAGCAGGTTGGCCGTCTCGTTGAATCGCTGGCGGGCCAGCAGGCCGGTGGTCCGGCTGAAGCCAAAGTAGAGAATCAGGCTGAAGGCAATGGAAATCACCGCCAGAATCAGGGTGTAAACCAGCGTCAGACGCAGCCGAATTGACATTGTTTACTCCTCGCGCAGCACGTAGCCCACGCCGCGTACGGTTTGAATTAACCGCGGTTCGCCGCCGGCTTCGGTTTTTTTGCGCAAATACCCCACGTACACCTCCAGCACGTTGTCATCGCCGCCAAAATCATAACCCCACACCTCCTCTAAAATGCGGTCCCGCACCATCACCTGGCGCGGGTGGCGCATCAAATAGGCCAGCAGGTCAAATTCTTTGGGCGTCAAATCAAATATGCGATCTCCGCGCCGGGTTTCGCGGGTGGTGGGGTTAAGGTACAGATCAGCGTAGCTCAGCGCCCGGTTTTTGCCGGTAATTTCAAAGCGACGGAACAGGGTGCGGATTCGCGCCAGCAGTTCAGACGGCGCAAACGGCTTGACCAGGTAATCATCCGCGCCGCTGTCCAGCCCCTCCACCCGGTCCTCGATGGCGTCTTTGGCCGACAGCATCAGCACCGGCGTGTTGTCTTCTGCGTCCCGCATACGGGTCAGCACCGTGATGCCGTCCACCTGCGGCATCATCCAGTCCAGAATCACCAAATCCGGCGATTCCTGCTGCACCAGCGCCAGCGCCTCGGCGCCGTTGGCGGCGGTCACCACCTGAAACCCTTCGTAAATCAGCGTGCGGCGCACCATTTTCAACAGCCGCGCATCGTCATCTGCAACCAGTATTTTAGCCATAAGTAACCTCTTTGAAAACAGGATTCAGGAGTCGGGAGTCAGGGGGTGAGCGAATGGCGAATGTGCGAATGGCCCTCTGCACCCCGTCACCCAATCATCCCTGCTTACCTTGTTACCTGCGGAGTATTGCGTGTAATTTTGGACTCACGGAACACGCAACACGTTCCACGCACGGCTCAACAAGACAAGTCAATTTGTAAAAGCCGTTCTCCGGGATATGTGAACCACATTCTATTTTAATGGTAAACCGGGTGAATAAGAAAAAACTGAGCGGATGCTGAGAAAAAGCTGAGAGAACATTCAAGAAATTCTCAGTGATTTCTCAGTTCCCTCTTGGAATTTTCTCAGACAGGGGGAATATGCTGGAGGCAAGTTGAACGAGGAGGTGATTGGCCCCGAATTTAACAGTGGATGTACAGAAATTTTACCCAATTATTTTTAGCTGAAGTGAAAGGAAAAGAAAAATGAGCAAGTGGATAAAAATGATCAGCATTGCGCTGGTTGCGGTAGTGTTGGGAAGTGTGGCGGTGAGCGCCGTGGCGTTTGCCCAGGGGCCAGGTGGCGGTTTGTTTGGCGACCGGCAGGGACGGCCCGGTTTCGGCGGCCCCGGTGGGCCGGGCGGCCCGCCGCCGTTTGTTGACCGTGACACAATGGATGCGGCACTGGCAGATGCGCTGGGCATCAGCGTGGATGAACTGCGAACGCAGCTCGACAGCGGCAAAACGGTGCGGCAAATCATCGAAGATAGCGGGGTAGACCCGCAGACGGTACGCGATGCGATGGATGCCGCCCGTGACGCGGCGCTGGATCAGGCCGTGGCCGACGGCAAGCTGACGCAGGAACAGGCCGACCAGATTCGGGAACGCGGCCCGAAAGGACATCCCGGTGGGCCGGGTGGCCCGCCGCCGTTTGTTGACCGCGACACAATGGATGCGGCGCTGGCAGATGCGCTGGGTATCAGCGTGGATGAATTGCGAACGCAGCTTGACAGCGGCAAAACGGTGCGGCAAATCATCGAAGATAGCGGGGTAGACCCGCAGACGGTACGCGATGCGATGGATGCCGCC
>RFJF01000572.1 GCA_003695455.1 Chloroflexota bacterium | reverse complement strand
GCAAGCCGGTTTACGTTGAAAAGCCGATGGCGCTCAATTTTGAGCAGTGCAAAATCATGCTCGAAGCCTGCCAGACAGCCGGGGTTCCCCTGTTTGTAGCCTACTACCGGCGGGCGCTGGCCCGGTTTCTCAAGGTGAAGGAATTGCTGGATTCCGGGGCCATTGGCGCGGTGCGGTTTGTAACCGTCACCCTGTTTATGAAACCCCGCCCCGATGAACAGGACCCGGCCAACCTGCCCTGGCGTGTGGTTCCGGAAATTGCCGGCGGCGGCCGCTTTGTAGATTTGGCCTCGCACCAGTTTGACTTTTTTGATTTTGTGCTGGGGCCGATTAGCCAGGTGTCCGGTTTTGCAGCCAATCAGGCCAGCCCGTTTCCCGCCGAAGACGTGGTTTCGGCGGCGTTTGTGTTTGAGTCCGGGGTGCACGGCACCGGCGTGTGGAACTTTGCCGCCCACGATGACGTGGATCGGGTTGAAATTGTGGGCAGCGCCGGACGAATCATCTTCTCCGCGTTTGACGCGCGGCCGGTGCGGCTGGTTTCCGGCACAGACCGCACCGAATTTGCCATTGAATATCCGGCCCACGTGCAGCAGCCGCTCATCCAAACCGTGGTTGATGAGTTGAATGGCTCGGGGGTGTGCCCCAGCCCCGGCCAGAGCGCCGCCCGCACCAGTTGGGTCATGGACCAAATTTTACAGGAGTACTACCAACGATGAACTATGTTTTTAGCACCGAGAAAACCAAACGTTACCGCTTTCCCACCCACATCAACGACCTGGTAATGGACCGCTCTGAGGCCACCGCCAGCGAGGTTTTTGTGGTGGTGCTGGCCCCCGGCGAAGCGCCGCCCCTGCACCGGCACGATGACACCGAGCAGATTTTCTACGTGCTTGGCGGGCGCGGGCAACTGACCGTTGGCCCGTCGCGCCAGCAGCACCCGGTAGCCCCCGGTGATGTAGTGCGCATTCCCCCGGAAACGCTGCACAGCATTGAATGTTTGGGCAACCAACCACTCACCTATCTGGCGGTGGATTGTTTTCCCGGCGGGCGGCCCAACGCCGAACCCACCTGGGATGCGCACGTGCAAACCATGTGCCGCCAACAGGGTTGGGATTACAACCAGGTTACCGCCGATTAGCGTACCGGCGCGCTCAAAATTTCAGCGCGCTCCCGTTACGGCAGTTTTGACAACCGCTTGCCGGTGGCATTTTCGGGAGTAACCAACTGCGTTTTGCGATTGGTGCGGTACTGGCGGGGAGAAACACCCATTATTTTTTTGAAGATTCGGGAAAAATAGTACTGGTCTTTGTAACTGAGGGTGTGGCTGACCTGATTCACGGTCATTTCTGTGGTTTCCAGCAGTTCACAAGCCTTTTGAATTTTCAGCCGGATGAAATAATCAACGGGGGCGTAGCCGGTTTTCTGGTGAAACCGGCGGGAAAAATGGGAGCGCGACATTGAGGCGTGGGCCGCAAAATCATCGAGTGAACGCTGCTCGGTGACGTTTTCAACCATAAAATTGATCACGCTATCGGTGTTTAAATCTTTGGCGGTTTCCGGCGGCGAATAGGCGTTGAGCAGCGCAATGTTGGTCAGAATCTGGCGCAGGCAGGCGGCAGCGTTAATCAGGTAATACAGGCTGAACCCCAAATGCAGCGTATCGAGCAGTTGGTGAAACAGATTGACAATGTTCAGCCGTTCGCCGATGGATAACACCGGGTTGTCTTCGGTGACGCCGGCCATTTCCAGCAAATAGGGCACGTGCGCCCCGTTAAAATGAGACCACAACAGCGACCACGGCTCGTAGGTGTCGGCGGCGTAGGCGTGAAACGTATCGCGCAGAATGAACAGCACATCGCCCTTGTTCATCAACCCGCCCCGTTTGCCGGAATGATACCAGCCGCGCCCATCAATGCAGTACACAATGATGTACTCGTCAATGGTTTCGCGCTCGGCGTACTGCCGTTCGGCGCGCGGAAAATAGCCGGCGCTGATAATGTGCAGCCCCTCCAACAGGGGGTGGCGGCTGTGCTGGCCGACCACATCTTTGGGGATGCGGTGCAGTTTGTATTCGGGTGTAAATTCGGGGTTGATGAGTTTGACCATTTTATCTGCGTTTCACCGTAAAATGGCGGTACTCATTTTGACACGGCAAGCCCCACACGGCCCACATTTCGCGGGTGGCGGGCCGCATAACGGCCGCGCTGCAACTTTCTACAAAAAACGGCGCCACGGCGTGAGCGCAAACGCCGCCGTTTTTGCCGTGGTCACGGGTGAGCGCCAGCAGGTCATTCAGCGTGATTTGGCCCGGTTTGAGCAGTTGTTCGGCCCGGTTGAGCCGCAGCTCTGAATTGCGCCGCGATTCCGGCAGGCGTTCCCGCTCTACGGGCAGGTTGCCGGTAAACAGGCAATGGTTGGTGTGCACCAAACTGCCGGACGTGACCTCTTGCACGTGCAGCCGTGAGGACATCGCCTCAATGTTGAATCCGCGCCCGGTGGCATCGGCCAGCAGGTAGTTGTGCGCGCCCGCCAGCCGAGCTTTGGTGATGCAGGCCAGCGCATCATCCAGATTGTCCTGCATCAGAATTTTGCGCACCACAAAGGGCCACGTTACCCCCGGCCGGCCGTCGCGGGCCATCAAATTGTTGATGCCCACCGCAATTCCTGCTTCATTCATGCCAATCATGCCCACGCAGCCAATCAGGGTCAGGGTTAAAAATCGAAGGCCGCCCGCCGGTTTGCCGTGCAGCAAAATAACAAACGGAGTGGCCGTGGCGTGCATATCCCAGGTTTGCCCAAAAAAGCCCCGCCCTTCGGCGGTGGCTTGCGGGCTGACAATGAACGCGGTGCAGTTATCGGCGGCGGGGTGGGCAGGCCGGGCCGGCACGGCTGCGGCGCGGTGATTGAACACCACGTCAATAAAATCGGTGAAGCCGTTGAGAATGACCAGCTCGGTCAGCCCCACGCCGGTGGCATCACCAATGCCGCGCAGTTCTTCCATCAACTCCGGGGCGTATTCCTGATGCCAGGGCAGGCAGGCTTCGCCCAGGGCCAGCACATCGGGCCGGGGCAGTTCGTAGCCGGTCCAGTTTTTGTTGCTGCTCAGCACCACGCGCTCTTTGGCCAAAATCTTGATGTCCCGCCGAAAGCGCTCGCCGTGCTGCCGGCCCATTTCCCGCGGCGAACCGGAAACCTCAACTACCCGAATATCCGGCATCATCCACCTCGCTTGTTGCCGTTGCCGTTGCGGCTTTGGCCCGGCTGAGTTACGGCGTTCACTTCCAGCGCAAACAACTCGCGCACCACAGAAACGTAGGTGGCGGCGTTGCCGTTGGCCGCCTCGTCCTTAAGGCGCAGGGTGGGGCTGTGCAAAATTTTGTTGACCAGCCGATGGCTCATAGTTTTCACCAGCTCCCGTTCGCGCTCATCCAGATGCGAGAGGCGGTTGAACAGCAGTTCCAGTTCACGCAGACGCACGTCTTCAATCTGGCCGCGCAAATCGGTGATGGTAGAGACCACATCCAGCGAGGCGTACCAGTTGAGAAACTGCGCCGCTTCTTCGGCCACAATTTGCTCCACCTGCGGAATTTCGGCGCGGCGGGCCTGCACGTTATCTTCAGCCTGCCCCTGCAAATCGTCAATATCATGCAGGTACACGTTGGGAATTTCTGTCACATCGGGGTCAATGTCTCGCGGTACGGCAATGTCAATCAAAAACAGTGGGCGGTCTGGCCGCGCCGTCATGGCAGGCGTAAGCAATTTTTTGTTGAGAATGGTATGCGGCGCGCCGGTACTGGTAATGAT
>RFJF01000571.1 GCA_003695455.1 Chloroflexota bacterium | reverse complement strand
GCCTCAATGTGCGTGGCCCCAATTTGCCGCGCCACCGAGACCCGGTGGTTGCCGTCAATAACGAAATAGACCTCGCCAATCTGGTACACCTCAATGGGGGGCAGACCCTCCAGCGAACTGAGACCCAGCTCGATGTTGGCCCAGCGGATTTTGGCGCTGTCACGGAGGGGGAGAAAGCTGCGGGTAAAATCGGTGTAGCGGCCCACACTGCCCACAATGGCGTCCAGCGGAATCTCTTTCAACACCTGGCGGGCGGTGCTGGTTCCGGCAAGCTGCCGGCGCACGGCTTCAAATGATAACAAATCGGGCGATTTGCCGGTCAGCCGGGCCAGCACCCGTTCCATGTCTGCCTGAAGCCGGGCGTAGGCAAAGTGGCGCTGCGCCTCGATGAATTTGCGGCGGGACTGTTCAGTCATGCGGTTGTTTGTTGCCGTTGGCCGCGTAAGATTCTCCGCCAAAAACTGCCCGGATTTCGGCGGCCGAGGTGGCCTGCTGCAAGGCCGCCATCCGGGTTTCCTCTTCAACTTGCAGGGCGCGAACATTGTTCAGCACCGCTGCCAGTTTGTCGGCGGGGAATTTAACGGCGCCGTGTTCGTCCATATGAATTAGTTCGCCGGGGGCCACATCCATGCCGCCCACGGTTACCGGCACGTTGACCGCGTGAACGGCCATCGCGCCGTGCCCGGCAGTGACGCCACTCAACATATACTGAAAACCCATCGGGCGAATCTCATCCAAATCCCGGGATGGCCCGTTGGAAATGAGGCCCACGCAGCCCAGCGCCCGCATGGCCGAAACCATGTTGCCGCCGGCCAGCCCCACTTTTCCGGCCAGTTCCGGCGGAAATTTCTGCTGGATGACCAGCACGGTCGGTTTTTTGGCGGCATCCAGCGCGTCAACCACGTCCATAAAAGTCAACCTGCCGAAGTTGGGGTCCGGCAGGCCGTAGACGCAGGTCACGGCGTAGCCAACCCGCGGCCCCAGTTCCGGGAACATGCAGCGAATAGATTGGTCGGTGTACCAGTTTTCGGACCAGGGGTTGTACAGCCCCAGACAGAGTGAACTATCGGGGTAGGTTGCTACCACGTTGGTAATTGAGGGGGTGTTAAAATTCTTCAATTCTTCCAGCATAGCCAATTCAGATGCTTGCGACATAAATTACCTCCGAAAACAGGATTCAGGGGTTGGGAGATTGTCTCACCCTCCGGGGAAAACCTCTCTGAATTTGCCGGCCAACTCTCCGGCCATTTTGCCCAGGGCCACGCCATCGGCCATGAGCATAATCATCTGGTACCCCTTCGCGTAGCGAACAGCAGCTTGTTCCCAGTTTCCGGCAATAGTCGCCAGAATTTTGCCAGCGGCCAATGTTTTGCGCTCGATTGTTTCGATGGCGGCCTGTACATCAGGGTGGCCGGGGTTGCCCATGTGGCCCATCGAGGTGGACAGGTCCATTGGCCCAATGAAGATGCCGTCGAGGCCCGGCACGGCCAGAATGTCGTCCAGATTGTTTACCGCTTCTGCGGTTTCTACGGCGGTCAAAATTAAAATTTGTTCGTTGGCGTGGGGCAGATAGTTCATTGCATTTTGACCGTATCCGGCAGCGCGGGGGCTGCCGGCTGTGCCGCGAATCCCCTGCGGGGGATATTTGCAGGCTTTCACGGCGGCTTCGGCCTCTTGCCGGGTGTTCACGTACGGCACCAGCACGCCGTACGCGCCGGCATCCAGAATACGTTTGATGGTTACAAAATCATTCCACGGCGCACGAGCCAGCGGCACCGCGCCGCCGCTGGCCATGGCCTGCATCTGGCTGACCAGCGTCATAAAATCAACGGGCGCGTGCTCCATGTCAACAATCAGCCAGTCAAAACCGGCCCGGCTCATAATTTCGGCGGTCATGGGGCTGCCAAGTTGCAGCCACGCGCCGGCGGTTTTTTTGCCCTGGCGTAATTTCTGCTTGAGGGGATTGACAAACGGTTGGCTCATAGTAAATTTCCTTATGATGATTGCCCCGCCAAAGCAGGCTGCAAAACATAAATTTGCGGCCGGTCCGGCAGTGTGTTGCGGCTGACCTCAATCTCTGAGCTGTCAGGCCGGTGAATTATTTCGGCGGGGTAGCGGCTGAGAAATTCTGTGACCGGCAACATAAAAAAGCGCGGCCCGGGGATGCGGTAGTGCATGGGAATGATGATTTTTGGCCGGATTGTGTCAATCACTTTGTCCAGGTCGTCCAGTTCGATGGTGGGAGGGCCGCCAACGAGCGTCAGCAGCACATCAACACCGGCCAGGGCATCAAGCTGTTTTTTGGTGAGCGGGTTGCCCACATCGCCCAGGTGGGCAATGTTTACGCCTTCCAGAGTGAAGCGGTACATGGCGTTATCACGCACCACCTCTTTGTGTATGAGACTTTCCTGCGACCAGATGGCATCAATTTTCACCCCCCTGACCGTGACGCCGTGCTCAACAATCTCGGTGGCAGTGACCAGTTCAAAGCCCTCTGGAATGGTTCCTACAAAGCAGTGAGCTTCGTCGTCGTCAGAGCTGCGCACCACAATATCGGCATGTTCCAGAATAGGTGGTAAATTGATAATGTCGTTTGGCTCGTACGGGTCGGTGATAATCCGCAGGCCATCACCTTCAATAAGAAAGGCCGCATGGGCCAGCCACTTGATTTTCAATGGAGACTCCTGTGAAAATACGGTAGACGGTAGACGGTAGGCAGGGTATCCCGATACCCGCCGTGTTGCAAGGGTGACCGGCCAGGTCACCCTTACGGCTTTTCATTTTTGTTGCCGG
>RFJF01000570.1 GCA_003695455.1 Chloroflexota bacterium | reverse complement strand
GTTCGGCCCAATCACAATCACCGACCGGCCGGAGTAGTCAACCCGCTTACCCAGCAGGTTGCGGCGGAAGCGGCCCTGTTTACCTTTGAGCATATCGCTGAGGCTTTTTAGCTGGCGGCGGCCCCGAGATGACACGGCCTTGCCCCGGCGGCTGTTGTCAATGAGCGAATCAACGGCTTCCTGGAGCATCCGTTTTTCATTGCGCACAATCACGTCGGGCGCGCCCAAATCAAGCAGGCGTTTAAGCCGGTTGTTGCGGTTAATTACCCGGCGGTACAGGTCGTTCAGGTCAGAGGTGGCAAAGCGGCCGCCGTCAAGCTGAACCATCGGGCGCAAATCCGGGGGAATGACCGGCAGCACGGTCAGAATCATCCACTCGGGCCGGTTGTTGCTTTTGCGCAGGCTTTCAACCACGCGCAGCCGCTTGATGGCCTTTTTCTTGAGTTGTTTGGAGCGCGTGCTGCGAATTTGGGTGCGCAACTCTTTGGCCATTTTGGCCATATCCAGGTCTTTGCAGATTTCGTACAGCGCTTCGGCGCCCATGCCGGCTTCAAATACGTTGCCCCACCGGTCTTCCAGTTCGCGGAACTGGGCTTCGTTAAGAAATTGCATGGGCTGAATACCCATCAATTCCTGACGCTGCTCTTCAACACGGGTAATCAGGTCTTCCAGTTCCTGCGTGTTGTCGCTGGTTTGGGCTTCAATTTCCTGATCGGCCTGGTAGCGAATGCCCTGAATTTTGGCTTCAATTTGAGATTGGCTGCGTTCCAGTTCTTCTTCAATTTCGGCTTTAATCTGATTCAGGAGGCCTTCAACGTTGTCATTCAGTTTTTTGAGGTGGCTGTTGTCCAGCGTTTCGCCTTTTTTGGCAATCAGTTCATCGCCGCTTTTGAAAACAATGTCGGCAGAGGCGGGTTTGCCCATTTCAAATTCAAGCTGGCCCTGAAGCAACTGGGCTTCTTTCATAATGGCTTCAATCTGGCTGTTTTGGCGTTCTTCCAGCTCGTTGGCAACCTGCTGTTGGGTATCGCGCAGGGCGGCAATATTGTCGTCGGCCTGGCTGCGGATGGCGTCTACTTTTTCTTGCCGGGTTTCTTCAAGCCGAGCTTTGGCGCGGGCTACCTCGTCATCCAGCCGTTTTTGAGCGCGGGCACGGTTATGTTCGTCAATGCGAATAATCACGTATTGGGCAAAGTAGAGTACCCGGTCAAGGTTGCGCCGAGAAATATCAAGCAGAAGGCCCAGATACGACGGCACACGGCGGGTGTACCAGATGTGTGCAACCGGGGCGGCCAGTTCAATGTGGCCCATCCGTTCCCGGCGCACCGACGAACGTGTTACCAGCACGCCGCACTTTTCGCACACAATTCCTTTGTAGCGAACCTGTTTGTATTTGCCGCAGTAGCATTGCCAATCTTTGGTTGGCCCAAAAATTGCTTCGCAGAAAAGCCCGTCTTTTTCCGGGCGCAGGCGACGGTAGTTAATAGTTTCCGGTTTGGTGACTTCGCCGTAGGACCAGCCGCGAATCTCTTCTGGCGAGGCCAAACTGATGCGTAATGCTCGGAAATCTTTTACTTCCACAATAATATTCCTCCTGATGGTTAAAAATGACGGTCAATATCCGTAGTTAGTTGCACGCCGATGTTTGTGCCGGTTGCAGACCTGCCCACCGGGGCCGGCTGGCCGGCAAAATTGTTTTTGGCCGCCGAAATGGTATGCGGGGCCAGGTATTGCTCGGTAATGCTTGTATTTTGATGCCCCAACCGGCGGCTTACCAGCTCTAAATCATGGGTTTGGGCATACAGGTTAACGGCAAATGTGCGCCGAATAGATTGCGCCGAAACGCCGGACAGCTTTGCCGATTTGGCGCAATGGCTGATAATTCGCTGTACGGTTCGTTTTGAAATGGCCCGGCCGTCCTGGCTCAGAAACAAACTGCCGGTTGCTGATTGCGGCCGGACCTGCAAATAATCAGACAACGCTTTGCGCAACTCTCCGGAAACTGGAATTTTGCGGAATTGCGCCGTGCCCGGCGCAACCTGTAAACACACGCCGGGGTTGTCAAAAACCAGGTCATCTTTTTGTAAATCTACAACTTCGCTGATGCGCAGGCCGGTTTGCAACAGCAGTTGCAAAATTGCCACATCCCGGCGGACCAACCCGGCTCGGGTGCCGTTGGCGGCAGTTTGCAGCAGTTTTTCTGTTTCGGCCCTGGTAAGTATTTTTGATGCGGGTAATTCATTATCCTGCACCAAAGCAACCCCGGCAGTGGGGTCGGCAGGGATAATGCCCAATCCGGTGGCAAAGGTAAAGAATTTTCGCAGCGACATCAAATGGCGGTTGATGGTTGATGCGGCGCGTTTGAGCGTGTGCGCCAAATGGTGCCGGTAGCGTCGAATGTGCTCCTGATTAACCTGCAATAATGAAAATTCTGCCGAAATTTCCTGCTGTGCCCAGCGTCTGAAGGTTCGCAAATCGGCCAGATAGTTGACAATGGTAGAGGATGAGAGCGCCCGGCGGGAAAGGTGTTCTTCAAATTTAACCAGTATGTCATTGTCTGATGTTGCGGGCATGGATGGCTCAACAG
>RFJF01000569.1 GCA_003695455.1 Chloroflexota bacterium | reverse complement strand
CCCCTACCCCGCGCGCCATACCCACCACCCCGCCGCTGGCAGACCCGGAAGAAAACACCACGTTTATTCCCACGGTGTCTGGTTTTTCGCTGGCGCCGCTGCGCGATGCCTGCCTGTACGGCGGCGCGCTGATGCTCAGCATCTTTTTGCTGTTTGGATTTTTGTCGGCCCTGCGCCGTTTGATTATCGGCTTTATTGAACGGCGGCGCGGCCGGTAGTTGCGGCTATTCAAATGCCTTTTTCTTTTCCGCTGTTTGGACGTTCATCCAAAGAACTTGCGCCCGGCCCGGTGCAGTGGCTGATTGTGGGGCTGGGTAACCCCGGCAGAAAATACATTGACAGCCGGCACAACGCCGGTTGGCACCTGCTCGATACGATTGTGCGCGACAACCCCGGCTTTCGGTTTGATGAAAAACGGAGCAAAGGGCTGATTGCCCGTGGCGAGCTGGCTGGCGTTAAAGTTGCCCTGCTCAAACCGCAAACCTACATGAATCTCAGCGGCGAGGCCGTGGGGCCGGTGGCCCGTTTTTACAAAATTCCGCCGGAACGGGTGCTGGTGGCCTACGATGAAATGGATTTGCCACTGGCTGCGCTGAAAATTCGCAAAAAGGGCGGCGCCGGCGGGCACAACGGCATGCGCAGCGTCATTCAACATTTGGGCACGCAGGAATTCCCCCGCATCCGGCTGGGCATTGGCCGTCCCCCCGGCAAAATGCCGGCGCAGGCTTACGTGCTGCAAAAATTCTCTCCCGCCGAGTGGGAAGCGATGACCGCCACCTACCGCCGCGCCGCCGAGGCCGTTCGCGCCATTTTAACCGATGGCCTCGACATCGCCATGAATCAGTTCAATCTTCCCGCCTCAAGCTAAACTTTGCCTCATTGAATTCTAACGTGAATCTAGTACAATACTGGTAAAGTAGGATAATTACCAATGAACAATGACACAATTACCAATGAACAAAGTTTGACCCAACTCACCAAACACACCCAACACACCCAACTCAAAAAGAAGGATTGAAGTATTATGATGCGATTTGATAGATTTACCGAGCGCGCGCAGGATGCCGCCATGCGCGCCTACGAAATTTTGCAGCGTTACCAGCACACCCAGGCCGATACCGAACACCTGCTGCTGGCCCTGCTGGAACAGCCCAACGGGCTTATCCCGGAAATTCTGGAACGGATGCAAATTGAGCCTGAAATGCTGATGGATAAACTTGACCAGATTTTGGCGGCATCGCCCAAAGTGGGCGGAATGGTCAACATGGCCGTAGGTCAGGTTTACATAACGCCTCGCCTCAAACGTGTGCTGGATAACGCCCAGGAAGAGGCCAAAAACATGCAGGATGAGTACATCTCAACCGAGCATCTGTTTTTGTCAATTGCCAACGAACGCAACACTCCCAGCGCCCGGATTTTGGAAGAACTGGGCGTTACCAAAACACGCATTGCCGACGTGATTGAAGAAATTCGCGGCGGCCAAAAAGTAACCACTCCCAACGCCGAAACCCGCTACCGCACCCTTGAAAAATACAGCCGCGACCTGACCGCCATGGCCGCCGAAGGCAAACTGGACCCTGTGATTGGCCGCGATAACGAAATTTTGCGGTTGATTCAGGTGCTGTCGCGGCGCACCAAAAACAACCCGGTTCTCATTGGCGAGGCAGGCGTGGGCAAAACCGCCATTGTAGAAGGATTGGCCCAAAAAATTGCCGATGACGACGTACCGGAAATTCTTATGGGCCGCAGAGTGGTTAGCCTTGATTTGGGGGCCATGATTGCCGGTTCCCGCTTTCGGGGTGAATTTGAGGAGCGCCTCAAAAACGCGCTGGAAGAAATCCAGCGCGCTCAGGGCGAAATCATCCTCTTTATTGATGAGTTGCACACCGTGGTTGGCGCGGGCGCGGCCCAGGGCGCGGTAGATGCCGGCAATATGATGAAACCGGCGCTGGCCCGCGGCGAACTGCGCTGTGTGGGCGCCACCACGCTGGACGAGTTCCGCAAATACATCGAAAAAGACCCGGCGCTGGAGCGTCGCTTTGCGCCCGTGTTTGTAGAAGAACCGGATGTGGAGCAAACCATCAAAATGCTTCGCGGTCTCAAACATCGCTACGAGGAACACCACGGTATCAAATACATTGACGAGGCGCTCAAGGCCGCGGCCCGGTTGTCTCATCGCTACGTCACCGACCGCCGCCTGCCGGACAAAGCCATTGACCTGATTGACGAAGCCGCCAGTAAATTGCGCGTTGCCATCTACTCAATGCCCGATGCGCTCAAGCTCAAAAAGAAACTGTTGCGTAAATTGGAGCAGGATGAAAATGAAGCCGGCCAAAAGCAGGATTGGGAACTGGCCGCCAAAGTGAAAAGTGAACGCCTGCGTCTCGATTCCGAATTTCAGCAGGAGTACGAAACGTGGCGAAAAGAGAAAAATCTGGACGAGGTGGTCAAGGTCAGCGACATTGCCGAGGTGGTTTCAAGCTGGACCGGCATCCCCCTGCACGATATGCTGCAAACCGAGGCCGAAAAGCTGCTCCGCATGGAAGAAGCCCTGCACGAGCGAATCATTGGGCAGGATGAAGCCATCAACGCCATCAGCGACGCCATCCGGCGGGCGCGCTCCGGGTTAAAAGACCCGCGCCGCCCCAGCGGCAGCTTCCTCTTTTTGGGCAGTTCCGGCGTGGGCAAAACCGAGCTGGCAAAAACACTGGCCTGGTTTCTGTTTGATGACGAAGACGCCCTGTTGCGGATTGACATGAGCGAATACCGCGAAGGCCACACCACCAGCCGGCTGTTCGGTTCGCCGCCGGGCTACGTGGGGTACGACGAGGGCGGCCAACTCACCGAAGCGGTGCGCCGCCGCCCCTACCAGGTGGTGCTGTTTGATGAAATTGAAAAAGCCCACCCCGACGTGTGGAACGCACTGCTCCAAATTCTGGAAGACGGCCGCCTGACCGACGGCCACGGCCGCAACGTTGATTTTTCTAACACCGTCATCATTATGACCAGCAACGTGGGTACAGCGTTTGGGGCCAAAGGCGGCACTATCGGCTTCCGGCAAAGCGGCGATCAGGGCACATTCAACGACAGCCGGCTTAAAGGCGATATTCAGGATTCGCTGCGCAAACATTTCCGTCCGGAATTTTTAAACCGGATTGACGAAATCATCATCTTCCACACCCTCACCCAGGAGCAGGTGACGCAGATTGTTGACCTGCAAATGCGCGAAATTTCCGAACGGCTGGGTGAGCACGGCATTACCATTGAACTGACCAACCCCGCCCGCATATGGCTGGCCGAACAGGGGTACGACCCCGCGTTTGGCGCGCGTCCCTTGCGTCGCACCCTGCAAAAACAGGTGGAATCGCCGCTGTCTGTGCAGTTGCTCAAAGGCGAGTTTAAGGAGGGTGATGTGGTTGTGGTTGATTACAACCAAACCGACGGCCTGACTTTTGTTCGCAAAGAAGAACTGGTGGTGTCCATGCCGGCCAACGACGCGGTTGAGGTGGAATAGTCGCCATTTTTTTGAGAACCACTCAAGCCGGCGCATTTCTGCGCCGGCTTTTTTATTCTGCCGCCAGCGTGCCCAACGTCACTGCCGCGCCAACCTCATTGCCCGGCGCATCCAGCAGCCGAACCTGCACCCGGTACTCGCCCGCCGGAAAATCGGCGGGAATCCAGAGCGCGTGGTTGTCGCGCACCCGCTCACCGGCGGCCCAGCGGGTGGTGGGGTAGCTCCCAAACGAGGGTTGCCCACTCGATTCCGCCGCCACCTGCCCGTCGCCGTCCAGCAGTTGCAAATTCACCCGGTAATCCTGCGTTGGCCGGGCCGGCGCCTCCCAAAACAGCGCCACCCGCAAAAAATCACCGCGCACAATTTTCTCCCGTTCCGGCAGAGCGCCCAGCAGCCGCAGCTCGGTAAAATCCTGCGTTACCGGCCACGTAATGCCCAATTCGGCCACTGTTGCCGGGCGGGCCGCTTTTTCCACCGTCACCGGCACAGCGATGGTATCGGGCCGGCGCGGGTCACCGCCGGAAACCACCGGCAGACGCGCTCCCGTGATCGGGTTGTACAGCCCCGCCGCCAGCCAGTAGTTGCCGGGCGGCGTGCCGGGCGGAACCGGCACGTGGTGGGCATCCTGTGCAAACTCCCACGGCTGCCACAAATGGGTGGGAATGGTGCCGGGGTGCAGGTTATCCTGCCCGGCAAACAGGTGGCCCTCGTCATCCACCAACTGCGCCAGCGCGCTGAAATCCTGCCCGCCGGGTTGGCGGGCCTGCCAGTACAGGGTCAGGTCGAAATGGCGGCCCGGCGCGGCTGTATCGCGCTCAAGCCAATAGCCCAGCAAATTAAACCGGTCGCCAAAATTGACGTCCAACCGCGTCTCGGCGGCGGGCACAGTTTGGCCGTTGAAGGAGCGTTTCAGCGGCGAATCAAAACGGTCCAGGTAGACAAGTTTGCCGCCGATTAGCAGCAGGGCCAGCGCCGCCAGCCCGCCCAGCGCGGCCCGGCCAAACCCGTTACCCTCTCCGCGTTGCGGCGAATCACCCTTTCGCGTAGCGAATAAATTACCTGATTCTTTCCCGGCCAAATCAGATGCCGCTGTGCTGCTATTTGCCCGTTCCTTTCGCGTAGCGAACAGGTAAAATAATCCCCCGGCAAGCAGCACCAGCGTTGCCGCCGAAATCAGGTTGGCGGCGCGGCGAACAGGTGTATCGGCAAATTCCAGTTGCAGCCGGTGCGCGCCCGCCGGCACAGTGACCGCCGCCAGTCCGCGCTCGCTGGCCGGAAAAACAGCCGCCGGTTGGCCGTCAATCTGTGCCTGCCAGCCGGGAAAGTAGAAGATGTGAAAAACCACCTGCGCCGGGGCGGGAGCATCCAGTTCAATTTCGGCGTGATTAAAGCCGTAAGTTTCAGAAATCACGCGCGCCCCGGCGGGCAGGGCGTCGCGGGCCAGCCGGGCAACGGGACCGCCGTTGGCGAACTT
>RFJF01000568.1 GCA_003695455.1 Chloroflexota bacterium | reverse complement strand
GCCAAACTCCGGCGCGCCGCCGATTACCGCAAGCAAATTGACCGGCTGATTAAACAGCACAAAAACGGCCCCTTTGCCGACCAGCTTGCGCCCATCTCTCAAAATCTGGGTCGCTGGGAAAATCATCTGCGGCAACTGGCCCGCCGCGTGCAGGATTTTGAATCGAATCCGGTGCTGCAGCGGGATTTGCAGGAGGTACCGGCAGCCATCGAACGGCTCGAAAATCAGCGTGCCGCCGAGGGCAACCCGCAAATTCAGGCCGAAATTGACGAGGCGCTGGCCGGCTACCACGCCCACCAGGCGCAGCTTGCCAAACTGACCACCCTGATGCGCCGCACCGAGCTGGACATTGACGAGACACTGGCCGCCATTGGGGCCATTCATTCGCAGGTGCAACTGCTGGATGCTAACCAGATTGACCGCGCCCGCGCCAAACGCCTCTCGGCAGATGTGAGCGAGGAGGCGCTTCGGCTGGATGATTTGCTGGCCGCGATGGATGAGGTGTACGACGAGTCGGCGGGTTGAACTGTGGAAATTTTGCACAAAAAAAAGGACGGCGCGTGCCGTCCTTTTTTGATGTTGCGGAAGAAAATTACTGGCCGGAATCATCCGGGATTTCCGGCGGGAAAATGGGCGCCTGCCCCGGAACCGGCGTCGCCTCCGGTGACGGGCTGAAGGTTTTTGGCGAGGCTGACGTCACGTCGCTGCACAGCACATCCACAAAATTGCTCTGCGGGAACTGCGGCTCGGCGCCGTCGCTGCGTTTTGCCTGCACCAGCAAGCGGATTTTGTGGTGGTCATCGTACGCAGAACACAACCCCCACAAAACATTTGACATTTTCAGCTTGCCCTGGTTTGTCCCTTCCCAGTATTTAGAGGTGTTGTTGGCTACGCCCTGCTGAATCACGGTGCCGCCAACCATCACAATTGAGGCGGTATCCGGGTCTGTGACCGGGCCGCTGGTGTTGATGAACTGGGGCAGCACACTGCCGTCGCTGGCGGTGATGGCAACCGCGCCGGGGTTGAGCGTGCCGCCGGCCGGGTTTTTAATCCAGCCGGGGGGTGAGCAGAACGGTTTGACCCAACTGGGAATTTCGGCCTCGGAATTGTAGGTGCCAAACAGGCTGCAATTCCAGATGGTGTCTTTTACGTATTCCTGAGCATACAGTGTAAATTGCGTGGCTTGCGGGTCAACATGTTTCCATTCAACATCAATGCCGGTTTGCTGATTTTCTGCGGCGGCAGCGGCCAGCACAAATGGTTGACCTTCCGGCGGGAAGACATCCAGCGTCAGGTCGGCGGTGACGGTGCAGGGGCCGTTATCGGCGTACAGGGTGATGACGTATTTGCCCTCCTGGCTGGGCTGGAAACTGTAGCGGTTGTTGGGGTCGCCGGTGGAGACGTTGGTGCTGGTTCCGGTTGGGCCTACCTGCACAATATCAATGTTGGTGGCGTTAATTACATCCCACTCAATGGTGACGGTGGCCCCTTTTTCAGCCTGGGCGTCAATGGGATTGACCGGGCGGAAGACATCGCCAATGCTCAGAAACTGGAACTTGTTGATGGTGGGCGCGCCGTAAATGCCGCTCTCACATTCGCGCACCACTTCCAGCGTGACGCCCATAATCGGCCCAAAGTAGACGCCCTGCGGATTGCGCATGCGCCAGTAGCTCTGGTGAATACCGGGCGTGACCGGGGCCATCAGCATCACTTCCGGAATGGCAATCTGGTTGGGCTTGCCTTCCGGCACAATCAGCCGGTTGCCGTCAGCAATAATGTTGCGGCGGCCCGGCTCGCCGGGCCAGGTGGATTCAAAGGCCACCCCGCCGGAACCCATGTTGCGGCCGCCGTAAAAGGCCAGCTCGTAGCCGGGGCCCCAGGTGCAGGTGCCGGTGTTTTGCAGCCGCCAGGCGCGGAAGACGGTGGCGCCGCCCACGGTTTTGGCCGGAATGCCGTCCGGCTCGCTGATTTGGATGCGCTGGTTGCTGCCAGGCGGGGTGTACACGCCCAGCAAATCGGCGGCGTCACAGACCGGCGGGCGAAGCTCCGGCAGTTCGGCCTGGGTGGGGCCGTAGGGCACGCCGGGGTAGGGCGGCGGCGGCGGG
>RFJF01000567.1 GCA_003695455.1 Chloroflexota bacterium | reverse complement strand
GTGAGAGGGAACCTTAAATGACAACAACCAACAGCGGGGTGATGCCACCCTCCGCCCAAAAACAGCGAGGCTTTTTTGGCAACTCGCTGTACGCCAGAGAACGACGGTTGGCGTGGCTGCTCATCGCCCCCACCTTTATTATTGTGTTCGGCCTGGTACTGTTTCCGGCGCTGTTCAGCGTCTGGATTAGCTTCCGTGATGTGGGGCTGAACAATCTGAATGACGTTTTTAACGCGCCCTTTGTGGGGTTTGACAACTACCGTGCCGTGGTCAACGATTTTGCTTTTCAGTACCACGGCCTGTCAAATATGGGGGCCGCCGTTACCAGCATTGTCTACTCGGTGACGGCTACCATTCTCACGCTGGCAGTGGGACTGGCTGCCGCGCTGTTGCTCAACCAGCCGTTCCGGGCGCGAGGGTTATCGCGGGCCATCTTTCTGTTTCCGTATGTGGCGCCAATTGTCAGTGTGGCATTTGTCTGGCGCTGGATGCTCGATCCCAAACCTTCCGGCGTGATCAATTACCTGCTTTTGGAAGCCAGCCTCATTGACCGGCCCATTGCCTATTTGGCTACCCGCGGCTGGGCGCTGCTCATTGTGATGATGTTTGAGGCGTGGCGCTATTTTCCGTTTGCCATGCTGATGATTTTAGCTCGCTTGCAGGCCGTAGACAAAACCCTGTACGAAGCCGCCAAAGTGGATGGCGCCAACGCCTGGCAGCGATTTACCAGCATTACCCTGCCGGAACTGCGCTACGTGCTGGGCGCAATTTTTTTGCTGCGTCTCATCTGGACCTTCAACAAGTTCGATGATATTTTTCTGTTGACCGGCGGCGGATTTGGCACCAAAGTTTTACCCGTACTCACCTACGAGTTCAGCTTTCGCCTGTTTGATTTTGGCAAAGGCGCGGCTACCTCGATGATTTT
The DNA here is from genome assembly GCA_003695455.1 of Chloroflexota bacterium. Classification (GTDB taxonomy): domain Bacteria; phylum Chloroflexota; class Anaerolineae; order 4572-78; family J111; genus J095. The sequence goes on along the minus strand of RFJF01000567.1, from coordinate 3,304 downwards.
GCTGGCAATTCTGGTAATCTTTTTGATTGTTTACGTCAGGTTTGTCATGCGCAACGCCGATGAATAGGGAGGAAATTCAATGACCACTGCCGCCGCAGACGCCCAAAAACGAACATTTATCGAGCATCTGGCCCGCCAGATGACCATCCCCAAATTTATTTTTGCCATTGCCATGTTTCTGTTTTGGGCCATGATTATTTTTCCGTTCTTTTGGATGGTTAGCTCCTCGTTCAAAACCGGCGCAGAAATTGCCGCCCGCCAGCCGGTTTTCATCCCGTCAGAACTGCGCACCGAAGCCTACCGTGAGTTGGTGGAGCCCAGCGCCAGTTACGTTGAATACGCCTGGAATCACGTCTGGTACCGGATTTTGGGCGGGTACGCCGTTCAGTTTGATTCCGGACAGGAGCGCTTTCAGGATTTTGGCATCAACATTATCAACAGTTTTGTGGTGGCCGTGCCCACCGCGCTGATTGCGGTCATCCTTTCGATGATGGGCGCATACGCCATTGCCCGGCTCAACTTTAAGGGCAAGGATTTTATGCTCAATTCGGTGTTGATGATTTATCTGTTCCCCGGCATTTTGCTGATTATTCCGCTGTTTGCCATGCTGTCGCAAATTAGCCAGTGGCTGGGTTTTGAGGTGCAGGACAACCTGGCCATCCTGATTTTTACCTACCTGGCCCAGACGCTGCCGGTGGCGCTGTACATGCTGGCTAACTACTTCCGCACCATCCCCGATGAAATTGAACAGGCGGCCATGATTGACGGCTGCACCCGGGTGCAGGTCATCTGGAAAATCACCATGCCGCTGGCGGTGCCGGCGCTGGTGTCGGTGGCGGTGTACACGTTTATGATTGCCTGGAATGAATTTTTGTACGCGCTGGTATTTCTCAACGACCGGGCGCTATTCACCATGCCCATCAAAATCAATGCCATCTTCAACGATCCCAGCCCGCGAATGGCCGTGGTCATGGCCGCGTCAACCATTATGAGCCTGCCGGTGATGCTGTTGTTTCTGGCCCTGGAACGCTATCTGGCCGAGGGGCTATCGGCCGGCGGGGTAAAAGGGTAGGGAAAGTGCCAATAATCAATGACCAATTGCCAGTTACTAATGAACAAATGGACGTAACGGCTGAAATTTAAAACAACGAAAGTTGGGGGTGCGGCTGCCAGCCTTCGTGGTCAAGCAGCCACTCTTTGCGCCACAGCCCGCCGCCGTAGCCGGTCAGTTTACCGTTGGTGCCAATGACGCGGTGGCATGGGATAATAATGCTGATGGGATTGGCGCCGTTGGCCGCGCCCACGGCCCGTACCGCTTTGGGGTTGCCAATGGCCTGTGCAATTTCAAGGTACGAGGCCGTTTTGCCGTACGGAATTGCACGCAGTTGCTTCCACACTTTTTGCTGAAATGTGGTGCCTTCCGGCTCAAGCACCAGCGAAAACTCGCGCCGCGTGCCCCTGAAATACTCATCCAACTGGGCCAGACAGTCCTGCAACACCGGGGGCAGCGCCGCGCTATCCGGCCCGGCCTGCTCCACAAAATACAGCGATTTGATAGCGGCATCTGTGGCGGTCACTTCAACCAGTCCAATTTCTGATGAATACGTGGCGCTGTATATCTGGCTCATAACATCCTCCAACAGCGCAAGTATACACTTTCAACTACCAATTACCAATTACCAATGAATAAACCATCAACTCCGCAAACTCCACAAACTCAATAAACTCAATGAACTCAATGAACTCAATTCTTGAGCACCTTGAATTTTTGTACGGCCCAAAAGTTGCCCGCCCAACCTTTAAGCGGTTGCAGGCCCGGCTGGCCGAGTTTGGGCAGGCGCACCCGCAACTGGCCCGGCACCCCACCCCGCCCGCCGAGCGCGTAACCCAGGCCGATTCGATGCTTATTACCTACGCCAATCAGATTACCGAGCCGGGCCGCCCGGCTCTGCAAACGTTGGGTCGCTTTCTGGCCGGCCACCTCTCCGGCGTGGTCAGCAGCGTGCATCTGCTGCCCTTTTTCCCCTACTCCTCCGACGACGGATTTTCGGTGATTGATTACAAAGCCGTCAACCCGGATTTTGGCGACTGGCCCGACTTGCAGCCCCTGCGCCGTCACTTCCGGCTGATGTTCGACGCCGTCATCAACCACATTTCGGCCCACAGCAGTTGGTTTAAGGAATTTCTGGCGGGCAATCCGCGCTACGCCGATTACTTCATTGTTACCGACCCCGCCGCCGATTTGAGCGCCGTGACCCGCCCGCGTACGCTGCCGCTGCTGACACCGGTGCAAACCGCCGCCGGAACGCGGCACGTCTGGACCACCTTCAGCCCGGACCAGATTGACCTCAATTACAAATCGCCGGATGTTCTGCTTGAAATTATTGACGTGCTGCTCTTTTACGCCGCCCGCGGCGCAGATTTTATCCGGCTGGATGCCATTGGTTTTATGTGGAAGGAAATCGGCACCAGTTGCATCCACCTGCCGCAAACGCACCGCGCCATTCAGCTTTTCCGCGCTGTGCTGGACCAGGTTGCGCCCAACGTGCTGCTCATCACCGAAACCAACGTGCCCCACGCCGAAAACGTGGCCTACTTTGGCAACGGCCGCAACGAGGCGCAGATGGTGTACAATTTTTCGCTGGCCCCGCTGCTGCTGCACACCTTTCACACCCAAAACGCCGCCAAATTACAGGCGTGGGCTGCCGGTCTGGAAACACTGCCGGATACCGCCACCTTTTTCAACTTCATCGCCTCGCACGATGGCATTGGCGTGCGCCCCGCCGAAGGCATTCTCACCCCGGCAGAAATTCAACGCCTGGCCGATAAAACCGTGGCCCACGGCGGCCACGTGAGCGCCAAAACCAACCCCGACGGCAGCCAAAGCCCCTACGAACTGAACATCACCCTGTTCGATGCCCTGTCTGACCCCACCGCCACCGAGCCGCCGGGTCTGAAAATTGACCGGTTCATTGCCTCTCAGGCAATTATGCTGGCGTTGGCCGGGGTGCCGGGAATTTACGTTCACAGCCTGTTTGGCTCGGCCAATGACCACGCCGGCGTGGCCCAAACCGGACGCGCCCGGAGCATCAACCGTCAAAAATGGCAGTTGGCCGAAATTGAGGCCGCGCTGGCAAATCCGGAGTCTCGAGCCGCGCAGGTTTTCCGCCGCTACCGGCAACTGCTGGCGGCGCGCGCCGCCAGCCCCGCCTTTCATCCCAACGGCGGCCAACGCATCCTCCCCGGCAATCCGGCCACGTTCAATTTGCTGCGCACCTCGCCGGATGGTTCGGCGAGGTTGCTG
>RFJF01000566.1 GCA_003695455.1 Chloroflexota bacterium | reverse complement strand
GTAAATGCCTAACGCCGCCCATCACACGATTGCGGGCCAGCAAAGTCACCTTCAATGCCTCAATGATACCACAGGTCCAACCAATTTCTAAAAACGGAAGGTATTTGTTTACCGGGTTTTAGAGGTGCGGGTTAGAATAGGCGTTAGCCAGAGGGACAAATGGAGGCCCTGGAAGGGGCAGGGGTTGGGTCAGGGGAGAGTAAAGAAATGGCCTGGGGGGCAGGCTGGCGCAGTAATTCAGTGACAACGGACTGGAAATCAAGCCCTTGCTGCTGGCAGGTTTGCCACAGGGAGGTGATAATGGCGTGGGTTTTAGCTCCGGCGTTACTACGATTCCCCCCGGATGTTTTGCGAACAATAACCGCCGGACGAATGGCCCGTTCGGCCGCATTATTGGTGGGTTGAACCGGGTCATTGTATAAAAAAGTGAACAGACGGTGACGCTGTTTGCGCAGCAGTTTAACCAGGCGGCGAGCCGCATCATCTACGTCAGGGTCAGGAGCCTGTTCCAACAGCCGGTCCATTGCCTGTTCCAGACGAGAACAGGCCTGGTGATAGAGCCAGGGGGGATGATGTTGTTTTTGTTGTTTGAGTTTGATGGCGGCCCGTAGCAGGCGGGCCACCTGCCGGCTAAGACGGAGGGCCTCATCAGGCCGGGGTTGGTCAGCTATATCAGCACACCGGCGGAGCAAGTGAGCCAAACATTTCTGTTGTTGATAAGGCAGCGGATTGTAACTCAACAGACAATCACAACTCAGCACCCCCTCAAAATCACGGCCCAGAATACGTTCGGCTACCTCGCCTGCTCGCCGGGGGTCAATGGTGTACAGCGTCACCTGCTCAGAGGTAAAAACCCATAACCAGGCCCGGTCGCCATCAATTTTCCAGCCGGTTTCATCGGCACAGACCACCGCTTGTTGGCGCAGACTGAACATCAACTGCTCATAGGTCGGGTCAGCTTTGTCAGCCAGCCGTTGTCCGGCCCGGGACAGGCCCCCTGGCGAGGCCGAAAAACCAAAAGCCTGGGCCAGAACCCAACAAACTTTGCGATATGGCACACCCAGAGCGTGTTTCATTTCGGTGGTCAGGCCCAACACCCGTGGCCCAAAATGAATGGCTGCTGGCCCCAATCCCGCAGAGGTTTGTTCCGGGTGACGGCCCTGAGCTTGCCGCCCACACCGGGTACAGTGGGCCACCTCAACGTTGAATTGGGTCACCACCGGCTCAACCGGCGGAATATCTATCTCGTATTGTTGTTCTATCCGGGGTTCGGATAAGGGGCCGCCACAATACAGGCAGGCACTTTGTTTCAGCGGGGCGTCCAACACCCGGTTTATTTTGTCCGGTTTGGCCCGGTGGGCCGGCTTGTGCCCTTTTTTGCGCCCTGGTCGTTGGGGCTTCTCTTTCTTCTTCCCTTTGGAGAAAGGTGCTGCCTGCCGTTTGCCTGCCCGGCCTTTGGCTTCCAGTTGGGCTAACGCTGCTTTCAACTTGTCCTGCAACTCATCCACTTTTGCCTCTAATTCAACAAGGCGGGCTTTGAGCTTTTTATTTTCGGCTATCAGTTCTGCTTTGGTCATACAGCCAGTTTACTGAATTTGACCATCCTTGGCAATAGCCTTTTTTCGGCATAGATTTTTCTTCCCTTTGGTGGTATTATTAGGGGTAATTTATCCGGTAAACAAATACTTAAATTTTGAGTAAAGATGACACCGCAAGACACCACCCATCCGTCACCGCCACAAATTACATTGGAGCGCGCCATTGCGCTGGCCCGCGCCGGCAAAAAGCCTGCCGCCGCCGAGATGCTGCGGCAGGTTGTAGCCGCCCAGCCGCTCAATCAGGCAGCGTGGTTGTGGTTATCGGGTGTAACAAGCGACCGGGCCGAAGCCGAGGCCGCACTGGTGCAGGCCAAACAAATCAACCCCAACCACCCCAGCCTGAAAAAGGCCGAACAGTGGGTAATTCATCGGTTTTCCGGGCAGGCCGTTACCCGCCAAAGCCCGGTTTCTGAAACTCCGCCCCCGCCCAAACCCGCGCCTTCTGTTAAACCGCCGCCACCGCCTCCTGCTCCCGAACGTCCGGTATCGCGGCGACTGTTTAGTTCAATCAATGCGTTTGCGTTTGGGTTGGCTGTGCTGGCGGTCATCATTGGGCTGCTGATTCTCTTTTTTGGGTTGATTCGGGAGGTGAGCGGCGCCACGCAACATCGAGCTGCCGCGCCCGCCCCGCAGGTTGAACCATCAAGCCTGCTGCACGCCGAACTGGACACGGCCACAAACACCCACAACTGGCCGGTGGCGATTTCGATTTTGGAACAACTGGTTGCGAGCAGACCAGAGGACCCGGAACTTGAGGCCCAACTGGCCGAGGCATACCTGAATAACGGCGTTGACCTGCGCCGCCGGGGATTTGTTGAGCAGGCAAAAGTCAATTTTGAGCAGGCGCTGGCGCTGGCACCGGCGCACCCGCAGGCCCGCCGCGAGGCGGAACTGGCCGCGGCCTACCTGCGCGGCGCGGCGCACTACCAGGCCGGCGAGTGGGCGCAGGCCATTGCTCAGTTTGAGCAGGCGCAGGCAGAAGATGCAACCTACTTTAATGTAGCAGATTTGTTGTACAGCGCCCACTACAATCATGGGCTGGCCGAGCAGGCTGCGGGCCGGCTGACTGGGGCCAGGGCTGCATTTGAGGCGGCATCGGCGTTGCGGCCCGATTTGGATGCTCCGCGCCGTCTGCTGGCCGATGTTGAATTTGCCATGGCGCCCGGTACGCCCCTTGAGCCAACGGCCGCGGTGTCTGCTGCCAACCGGTTGATTGTGGTCGGCATTGCCGAGCAGCGGATGCTGGTGTTTGAAGGCGACAAGCAGGTGTTTGACTTTGTGGTTTCTACCGGAGAACCGGGCCGTGATACCGCCACCGGCGATTTTGAAATTCTCAACAAAATCGATTTAGCGTACGCCAGCACCTGGAATTTGGATATGCCGTACTGGATGGGAATTTACTGGGCCGGGCCGTTGCAAAACGGTATTCATTCGTTGCCCACGGTCAAGCACACCGGTTACAAATTGTGGGATGGCTATTTGGGGCAGCGGGTATCGTACGGGTGTGTAATTTTGGGTGATGAAGACGCCAAAACCCTGTACAATTGGACGGAGGTTGGCACAAAAGTGAAAATTGTGCCCAGTCTGGCCGGCTGGTCGCCGGACGGAGGGTAGCAGGTGGGTAGCCCACATAGAAAATTAAAACAGCCCTGTCGTGTGGTGCGGCAGGGCTGTTTTATTTAGCGGGCCGGCTGAACATCTGTGATGCCGCCCAGCCCGTTCACTTTCAGAATCCAGCGGCTGCCGGGCTGGCACCATTCCAGCATATCGGGGCCGCCCGCGTAATTTTTGATGCCGCTTTCTGTGTTAAATGTACACAAAAATGTCTCGCTGCGGCCGGCTTCGCGCTGGTTTTCTGCCAGCGAGAGCGCAGGCCACTGCAGGGCCATGCCGCCATCGCCCTGCCGGGTGAGCTCGTTTACCCGCTGCCACTCCTGGCTGGTGTACTGGCAAAAGTCATCGTAAACCTGATATTTGCAATCCTGCACAACTTGCCCAAAACCACTGCCGGTGTCAACCGTGTAGGGCGTGCCGCACACTTCTACCGCGTTGGCTGCCGGTTGGTCCTGCTCGCGGCGCAGTTTTTGGGTGCATTCACCCCGAACCGCGCCCATCGGAATTTCGTCGCGCCAGCCCTGCCGGGTGACCGGCTGCAACTGCTCAATGATGATGCTGCGGGTCCACGTTACGCCGGCGGCAGTAGCTGTTACATCGCTGGTGCGGGTGAGCAGCATGACGACGCCGGCCAGTATGGCGCACATCAGCAGGGTTAGCCCCACCAGTACAATTTTGCCGGTGGTACTCATCCCGCCCGATGTTTTGGATTGGGGTGTTGGGCGGCGATGCGACTTGTGTTTGGATTTGGCAGAAGATGCCGGGGCCGGCGGCGGGGCTGCTGGTCCCGGGGCTGCCGCCGGCCTGGGTGAAACCAGGCTGGCCCCGCACTGTACGCATTTGGGCGCATCGGGGGCGTTGGCCGCACCGCAACTGGGGCAGGTAATGGGGGGCGCGGCTTTATCGCGATGAGCGCCCAGCACTTTGCCCGCTTTGCGCTTCTCTCCCTCCGATAAATCAGCGCCGCACTGTGAGCAGGTTTTGGCCGTGGCCGAATTGCGTGAGCCGCAGTAGTGACAGTGAACATCCGGCCCGGCTTTGGCTTCGGCCAGCTTCTTTTCATCGGTTATTAGCGTTTCCTGCGCCGGCTGGTGAAACTCAACGTTGTCCGGCTGGGGTGAGCCACAACTCAGACAGATTTTTTTGGCCCCCGGATTTCGGGTATCACAGTTGGGGCAGGTCCATTCCAGTTCGGTGTAACCCAGAGATTTTTTTGCCATGAGAATTTCCTGGTTGCAAAAAGTGATGTGGTTTTACTTCATTTGGCCCAGCGTTTTTACCGGATAACCGGCCGCGCTGAGCGCAGTCAGGTCACGCCGGATGGTGCGCACCGATGCGTTGAGCAGCCGGGCCAAATCCTCTTGTGTGAGTACGCCGCCCTGTTGTTGGGCTTCGTGGTAGAGCCGGATAATGCGCTTGCGGCGCAGGGCCGTGGGGCCGCCCTGCGATTTAATAGCCGTATCCTGGCTGCCGGCGTCCAGTGTCAGCGTTACGTCAATTTTGCCGTTTTCTGCGCCGGACGGCGAATCCAGCCGGTTCAGCGTAATGCGCACCTGCCCCGGCTGAACGGTTTTGGCGGCCAGTACCGGTTGCAGCAGCGATTCAGCGGCCTGCAAAATCTGGCCGGCTGTGCCGGAGGGCAGGAAAAAATCTTGCTGCAACGTGTTTAGAAACACTGCCGACAGCGCCGCTGCCTGCCGGTGATCGGCAGAAATTTTTACCGGCGATACCGGCTCGGGCTGCGCCAGAATGGTTTTATTTTTGCGAATTTTGGATAATTGAACCCGCGTGCCGTCTTCGGCCACAATCAAATCGCCGCTGTAATATTTGCTGAAAACATCGGCAATTTTGCCGGGCGACTGGTCAAACCCGGCGCCAATGTGGGTGATGAGCACGTGCGGTATTTTGGCGGATGTGGCAAACTCGGCCACGGCTTCCGGCGAGGTGTGGGCCATTTCGTGGATGAGCAGGTCGCAGCCTTTGGCCGGTACGCTCAGTTCCTGCGGCGAGGCCAGATCGCCGCTGTAAACGGCGCGCCAATCTGTCCCCTTGAACACCATGCCGCAGGCGGCGGCTTTGCGGCCAAACTGGGTTTTGAGGTCTGGCCTTTCAAGGTGGCGGGTTTGAAAAAATGAAACCCTGAGCAGTCCCTCTTTG
>RFJF01000565.1 GCA_003695455.1 Chloroflexota bacterium | reverse complement strand
CATTGAAGATATTGAAATTGACCCGCCGCAAACCGGAGAAGTCAAGGTAAAACTGGCGGCCTGCGCCATTTGCCACAGCGATATTCACTACGCCGAGGGCGCGTGGGGCGGCGTGCTGCCCGCGGTGTACGGGCACGAAGCCGCCGGCGTGGTTACAGACGTTGGTCCCGGCGTGTCCGGCATCACCCCCGGCGACTCCGTGGTGGTAGCGCTCATTCGCTCGTGCGGGCGCTGTTTTTTTTGCGCGCAGGGCCATCCCTACCTGTGCGAGGCCAGCTTTCCGCTGGACAACCAGCGCCGCCTGCACACCACAGACGGCACAGAGTTGTTTCAGGGGCTGCGCACCGGCGCGTTTGCGGAATATGTGGTGGTTCACCACTCGCAGGTGGTGCCGGTACCGCAATCCATGCCGCTCGACAGGGCATCGCTGCTGGCCTGCGGAGTCATCACCGGGTTGGGGGCGGTGGTCAACACGGCGCGGGTTGCGCCGGGCAGCAGCGTGGTGGTAATTGGCACCGGCGGAGTTGGGCTGAACAGCGTGCAGGGGGCGCACCTATCGGGGGCGCACCCCGTTGTGGCGGTTGACCTCAACCCGGCCAAGCTGGGCGCGGCCAAAATATTTGGCGCAACGCACGCCATCAACCCGCTGGAGGAGGATTTGCGGGATGCCGTCAAGGCGCTCACCCACGGGCGCGGCGCGGATTACGTGTTTGTTACGGTGGGCAGCGCCAAAGCGATGGAACAGGGGCTGTCGCTGGTGCGGCGGGCCGGCACAATGGTGATGGTAGGCATGCCGGCCTCCGGCGTGAAACTCCCGGTTGAGGTGGCAGATTTTGCCGATAACAGCCAGCGCATCCTCGGCAGCAAAATGGGGTCGGCCCAATTGAGTCTGGATGTGCCAAAACTGGTGGAACTTTACCAGCAGGGCCGGCTCAAACTGGATGAACTCATCACCGCGCGTTACCCGCTGGCAGACATCAATCAGGCCATTGCAGCGGTAAAAGCGGGCAACGCCCTGCGAAACGTCATTGTCTTTTGACGCTGAAAAATTGGAGACTCGTCACAATGAAAATTACTGATGTCAAAACATTTGTGGTTAAAAACCCGCCGCCTCACTTTGGCGGGCCGTATTTTATCTTCATCAAACTGGTAACCAACAACGGCATTGAGGGAATTGGCGAAACGTACGCCATGCCGTTCAGCCCGCACCTTGTGGCCCGTATGCTTGAGGACGTGGCCGGGCGCTTTGCGATTGGGGCAGACCCGTTCAACATTGAGCATCTCTGGCGAACCGTCTACTCTGCCGGGTATTTGCAGCACCCGGATTTGTCGCTGCTGGGGCTTCTCAGCGCCGTTGAAATGGCCTGCTGGGACATTGCGGGCAAGGCGCTCAACAAACCGGTGTACCAACTGCTGGGCGGGCAGGTTCACCCCCGGCTGCGCACCTACACCTACATTTACCCCAAAGAATCAGACAAAACAGACGTGTACCGCGACCCGGAGCTGGCCGCGGAGCGCGCCGCCGAATACGTGAAGCAGGGCTTTACCGCTGTCAAGTTTGACCCGGTTGGCCCCTACACCGCCTTTGACCCGCGCCAGCTTTCGCTGGAGGCGCTGGAGCGAGCCGAGACATTCTGCCGGAAAATTCGGGAGGCGGTGGGCAGCCGCGCCGATTTGCTGTTTGGCACGCACGGCCAAATGACAACATCGAGCGCCATCCGGCTGGCCCGGCGGCTGGAAAAATACGACCCGCTCTGGTTTGAGGAGCCGGTTCCGCCGGAAAACGTGGCGGAGATGGCCCGCGTGGCCCGCGCAACAACCATCCCCATTGCCACCGGTGAGCGTTTGACCACCAAGTACGAATTTGCCCGCCTGCTGGGCAAACAAGCCGCCTCGATTTTGCAAATGAATTTGGGGCGGGTGGGCGGAATACTGGAAGCCAAAAAAATCGCCGGCATGGCCGAAGCCCACTACGCCCAAATTGCGCCGCATCTGTACTGCGGCCCGGTGGTGGGCGCGGCCAACATTCACCTGTCTGCTTGCAGCCCCAACTTCCTGATTCTGGAAGGCATTCAGACGTGGGGCGGTTTTCACGCCGAAATTTTAAAAACCCCCATTCAGTGGGAGGACGGATACGTAATTCCGCCCACCGGGCCGGGGCTGGGTGTTGAACTGGATGAATCTGTGGCCCAGGCGCACCCCTACACCGGCAAAAATCTGCACCTGAATGTGTTGAACCGGCCCCTGTAACGCGAGCTATTCCCCGCCGATGCCCGCCACCAATTGCGGGTCAAAATCCGGCGGCCATTGGGTATCGGCGTTGAACAAGGCCGATTTGAGACAGGTGGCGCGCAGGTCAGTTTCCAGCAGGGTGGCCGATTCCAGATTGGCCCCGGCCAAATCCGCGCCGAACAAACCGGCCCCCTGCAAATTGGCCGACTGGCATTGGGCGGCCTGCAAACTGGCGCCGCTAAAGTTGGCCCCCTGCACATTGGCGTTAACCAAATTGGCCGCCGCCAATTGAGCGCGTACCAGGCCGGCGTTCTGCGCGTTGCAACCCTGCAAATCAGCATGACTCAAATTGGCCTGAGTCAGATTGGCCTGTTCCAGAATTGCGTTTTGCAAATTG
>RFJF01000046.1 GCA_003695455.1 Chloroflexota bacterium | reverse complement strand
GAGTTGGTTAAAAATCTCATTGCCCAGTTTGATGAAGCCCTGCTGCTGGAAAGCCACAATTTTCACCAAACCGTTCAAAAAGCGGTGGGCCACTTTCGGGCCGCGCCCCATCGCCAGCCGGCGCTGGCCGGCCTCTCTTACCCCGCAGAGCCGGCTGCCCTCAAAAACCTGCTGCGCGACTATCTGGACTCGGTGGATGAAGTTACGCCGCTGGCAGCAGAAAGCCGGGGCATCATCAGCCCCCACATTGATTACCCGCGCGGCGGCCCCGTGTACGCCGGGGTTTGGGCCGCCGCCGCAGAAGCCATTCAACAAGCCGAATTTATTATTGTGCTGGGTACCGACCACAATGGCGGGCTGGGTACACTTACGCTGACCCCGCAAAATTACGCCTCGCCGTTGGGGGTTATGCCCACAGACCAGCGGGTGGTCAACCGGCTGGCGGACGTACTTGGCCCGGATGTAGCCTTTGCCGACGAACTGCACCACCGCCGTGAGCACTCCATTGAATTGGTGTTGATTTGGCTGCAATACATGCGGCAGGGCAATCCGTGCCCCATGCTTCCGGTACTCACCGGCTCGTTTTATCATTTTATGACCGGCCACGCCAACATTGAAGATGACCGCATTTTAGTTGATTTTGTTAATGTGCTGCGCGATGAAATGGCCCAACGCCGCACTGTGATTGTGGCCTCCGGCGATTTGGCGCACCTGGGCCCCGCGTTTGACGAAGCGCCGCTTGACGCCGCCGCCCACGCCCAAATGAAAACCGACGACGACGCCCTGTTAGAAAATTTATGCCAGGGCAACGCCGAATCCTTCTTCAATTTTATGAAAGCCGGGCAGTTCCGGCGCAACGTGTGTGGTCTTTCGCCGTTTTACCTGACACTGCAGGCATTAGGCCAAACGCAAGGGCAGGTTCTCTCGTATGATCGCTGCCCCGCCGATACAACCAACACCTCATTTGTGTCGGTGTGCGGGCTGGTGTGGCAGTAGGTTACCGCGTTAACCCGTTAATGAGTAAAGGCAAGCACCGGCCCACAAATCCCGCCCCGGCAACCCGGCAAGACCTCCAGGCCGGGCGCACGCTCATTTTCTGCAAACCCTACAAAGTGCTGTCCTCATTTACCGACCCGGAGGGGCGGCCCACTGTGGGCCACTACGTGCCGGTTCCCAATGTGTACGCCGCCGGCCGGCTGGATTTTGACAGCGAAGGGCTGTTGCTGCTCACGTCAAACGGTGCGCTGGCGCACCGCATTACCCACCCCCGGTACAAATTGCCCAAAATATATTGGGTGCAGGTAGAACACATTCCCACAGAAAGTGCCCTGGAACAACTACGGCGCGGGGTACTGGTGCAGGGCAAAAAAACACAGCCCGCCCAGGCAGAACTGCTGCCCCACCCGCCCAATATTTTCCCCCGTTCCCAACCCATTCGTGCCAGAAAAACCATTCCCACGGCCTGGCTCAAAATCACGCTGCGCGAAGGGCGCAAGCGACAGGTTCGGAAAATGACGGCCGCGGTGGGTCACCCCACCCTGCGTCTTGTTCGCGTAGCCATTGGGCCGATTCGATTGGGCAACCTCCAGCCCGGTCAGTGGCGGGACCTGACCGCCGCCGAGTTGGCGCAGTTGCATACGGCGCTTAAAATTCGTACTTAAGTACTGCCAACTTTTTTTCTGAGCAGGACGGACGTCCTATTTATTTTCACTTTTTGGGGTGATATAATGTTGCCAAGCTTAACAATTAAGACACTGTCCGAGCAGGAGGAAGTACATGCCCGGGAAAAAATCAAACGGGATGATGAAGGTGGCAGGAATGGCGCTGGATGTGCGCAACTCCATCCTCCACAAGGATGGAGAAGAAGTTCATCTGACGCCAAAAGAAACCAAGCTGATGATGTTGCTGATGGAAAATGTGGGCAAGGTTGTTAGCCGCAGTGACCTGATGCAAGCCGTCTGGAACACAGAATATCTGGGTGATACCCGAACCCTGGATGTGCATATTTGCTGGCTGCGCCAGAAAATTGAGGATAATCCGCGCATTCCGGAACTGATTTTGACCCGGCGCGGCCAGGGTTACGAACTGCGCGTTTAACACCTGCCCCTTTGCAAATAAACCAAACCATTATCAAAAAATCAAAAAGCTCTGCCGAGCAGTTCGGAGGGCTTTTTTGTTTATTTGGCTGTTGTTTGGTGTCAGGTTTGCCGGCAAATCCAAACTACTTCCAAAACGAGTATGGCAGGTTTCTTTCCCGGCATAGGGATTCCGGGGCTGCCGGATGTACGCTGTAGTGGGGGCATCCCTATGCCCCCACTGAATAAACTGCAACCTCAGGAACTGTTATTTTCATGCTGATTTCAGTTTAGTATTGGTGCAGGTAGCCCAGCCCTTTGTTTTTTTCAGAATTCATGACCACCCGCAAAAATTTACCCTGAGTGACATCCGGTACATCAATGACTCTGATGTGTTTGGCAAATGTGGCGTATTCGGGTAAAAACCGGGGCAGCGCATTGGGTGATTGTTCAAAAAAAGGCCGATTAAACACGCTGCCGGCGCTGTCTGGAAAGAGCGCCAGCGGCAGAATATTGCTTTCTACCAAATCCTGAAAAAAGTGCGTTCCGTATGAAACCTCTGGGGTGGCCCCGTTTTTTGACGTTGCAATTTCAATCAACATCCGCGCGTTATAAATATCGGCATACGTCACCCGCACGCCCAAATCTATATTTGAACTTCCCCAGCGCCCCGGCCCCATCAAAATAAAATTCTCGCCTTCCAGTTTTTTGTTTAATTTACTAATGATTCGCGCCAGTTCCATCCGTACACTGTTAGACGCAATTTGCGAGTAGTCAATGGGGTCAACGTAAATAATGTACTTTACGCGTTCAACAATGCCGTGCGGTACCAAATGGGTAGAGGAAAAAACCTGCTCGTCAATTGGAATATTATTTGGCACAGAAACATCGGCGGCCCACTCCCGGTTACTCAGCGGGCGGCACTGCAACAGGTAGATTTTCAGCTCTGGCCTGGGGTATTTGGGGATTAACTCAACCGTAAATTCAACATCAACCGGGCGATTATAGTGGCGTTCCAGTTTTTTGAGGATGGTTTTCATTAACGGTACAAAATCTGTGTTTTTGAGCAGGTTGTCAAAGGTGAGCACCATTTGCCGCGGGTCCAGCCCCCGGCCCAGGGCAAAGATGGGTTTGATAAAGTCCCCTTCATTCAACGAGGCCAGGTATTGGATGCCGGGAAAGTCCTCGCTGATAATCTCATGGGCCGGAACAGATGTTACGTCGTTAGCTTTCAAATCCAGCACATCCACAAACCGCTGCGAGTATTTGGCAATATCGGCTGCGGTGGTTACCGGCCGCAACAGGGGGTGGCTTAGGCCAACCATCCGCGAGTAATCACGGGCAATCCTGTCAACCGCCCGTGTGCCCAACCCCAGCACTATCCGCAAAAAACCGTCTTCCCGGCGTAGTTTTTTGTTCCAGATAAACGGGTTGCGGCTGAACCCCACGCCGGCCACGTACGGAAAATAGTAGTTGCCGTGCCGCTGACCCTGTACTTTTTGAATAAGAATTGCCATGCGCTCATCGTAGTCTTCCAACCCCTGAATATTGCGGTAAAAGAGTGCGTCGGGGCTGAGCACACTGGCGTAAACCTGCCTGATGGCTCTGGTTAATGCCTCCAGATTTTCTTCCGGGGTGCCCTGGTTGGGCAGAAAGTAGCTGTCATATTTGCCGGCAAATGCGCTGCCAAAGTTATCTTCCAGCAAACTGGATGACCGGACAATGATGGGCGCGGTGCCAATTTCGGCCAGCAGGTTGCGGAACTGCTGCAGGGTACTGTCCGGGAATTGGCCCGCCAGGTAGGCTGCCCGTATTTTTGGGTAATCGCGTTCAATCTCTTCACGGCTGCGGTATTTTTGGCTGACGGTGTATTCCAGCCCATTGCGTGTTTTAAAGTTATAAAATACGTCGCTGGCTACAAAATATGTTTCCGGAATGGTGACGTACTGGGCCAGGTCAATCTCATCTTCGGCATCCGGCTTGCACACAATTTTGTAGGCCAGCATCATTCCCGCTGCCTTGCCCCCGATTTTCCCCTTGCCAATGCGCCGGTTTTTAATCTCCTTCAAATCGTAAATGTTAAAAAAATCGCGGGCAATCCGAATAAACGCCAGTTGGTCGCTGACCAGGCTTTTCAG
>RFJF01000564.1 GCA_003695455.1 Chloroflexota bacterium | reverse complement strand
GCACTTGTCTTGAGTGTTTGGCCTGTCCGTTGAGTAATTTCCATCACCAAAGCAAGCCGCTTGATTCGTCAAAGTGCGTCGCACCTGAACAGTTACATATGTTTAATTGACTTGTCTATAAGACGGCATTGGTGGAACCAAAAAGCCGCCGGCCCGCTATACGGCCGGCGGCTTTTCTGAATCGCGCGGTTTAACCGGCTTGCTCACTGGCCGGCGTTGGCAAAAAATGGTAGAGGGCTAAAAAGATTAACCCGGCTATTGAAACCACCCAAACCGTTAACAACCATTCGGCAGAGGTTGGGAAGTAATCAAAGGTCAAGCCAAAGCCGCTGAAGGCCGTTCTCAGACCCTCAAACTCCGGCACCACCAGGGCGGGAATAACCAGGTTGAGCTTGGCGCTGATAGCGCTGAAGGCAACCAGCCCGCCGGCCGTAGCCAGGGCCGCCCTGTTGTGTCCGGCAAAAACCAGCAGCAGTAAGGGCACAATTAGCCCCAACCCCACATTGATGAGCCAGAACACCCACCAGAACGGCCCAAAGAGAATAACGTTCAGGCTTTGGGCTTTGGCCGGAATACCGGCGTACAGGGCCGTAGAAAATTCGGCCCAATTCAACACCACAACGGCCAGCAAAAGCCCCAGCAGCATCCAGCGTAAAATCTGCCCTGTTGCAGTCTGAAGTTTGCCCAGCACCACGGCCAAAAACAGAACCAGGGCCACACCGCTAAACGCGCCTTCTACCAGGAAGAGGATCGGCGTTAAGCCGGATTCCCACAAGGCCTGGGCGCTAACCACACCAAACAGCGAGCCTTCTGCGCCGCCAAAGATGACCACCAGCACCAGACCGAGCCAGGCTAAAACACGCACGGTGGATGTTTCGGCGTTTTTGCTGGTCAGGTAAATAAGGACCACCAGCAGGATGCCGTAAAGGGTGTAAAGCCAGGCCATTACGCCCATCACCGAGGTGAAGCTGGTGGAGAAGAAAAGCCGGAAAAAGCGCATCGGGTGGCCTAAATCCAGCCAGACGGCCAGCAAGCCGCCGGCCAGGGCCGCAAACGCGGTGAGCAAGGCAATGCGCCCCACCGGTTGCAGTGCTTTAACGTGGAAGCCATAGGCCAGGGCCACTACCACATAAGCGCCCACCGATACGCCAATGAGCATGGTATACAGCGCCACCCATAAGCCCCAGGGAACGTAAGTGTTGTAAGCCGCCACCGTGTGGCCGCCGGTAATACGCTGAAATAGCCCAACCAGGCCCACAAGAAAGCCTATGATGGCTACTCCCCAGAGGATTTTCTCTGTTTTCATGGAATTACCTCCAGTTAGATTACTCAGACAGTTTTAACTGTTGTTTCGGTAAGAATCTGGTCCAGCCAGGCCAGGTCTGCCTGGACTGCTGTCCGGGTTAAGTGGGCCAGCCCGCTGAAGAAGGGGACCGGGCCAGCCTTAACCAGCGCATCGCAAAAACGGGACAGCCAGGGCAGCAGGTGTTGGCGCAGAAAATCCCGTCCGGCAGCCAGCGCCGTTTTGTCCCCGTCAACCGCGCGTTGGGCCAGATGGGCCGCAAAGCCCAACTCCAGGGCAATGTGGTCATCGGGCAGGTGCGTGTCGGCTTCAGGGATAGCCTGCCATTGCAGGTAGACCTGCCGGGCCGCCACGGCGGGCGGCCCCATCAACTGCCCGTTGTTCAGGTAATACGAGGCGTAGGGCGGGGCCGGGGTGAGGCCGGGGCCTTCCAGCAAGCGGGTCATTTCGATGTTGAGTTCATCCAAGGTGGCGGCCCGCAGCGAGTTTTGCATTTGCCGCAAACCCTCGGCCAGCGGCGATTCCGGCGCAACCTGCAACTGAGCCACAGCATCCAGTACGGTTTGGGTAAGGGGATAGGTGTACAGGGCGCGCAGCAGACTGTACAGGCCCACCCGTTCTGACAGCAGTTGTTGTTCCATTGTTATACCTTCTTCACTTTGACGACCATATCGCCGTACAGCGACATCCCCATAATGGGCGAGTGGTAATCCGGGTCTACCAGGGCGTTGACGTTGGGGGTTTCATCGCGGAAGTCGTAGGTTTTGCCCAGACCGGGGCTAAAGCGCCCGCCGCCGCCAAAAGGCAGGCGCAGGACGCCGGGCCGGATAGTTTCGACCAGGTTGACTTTACCTCGAGTCTTGTGCCCCAGCGGGGTCTCCAGCTCCACCAGGTCGCCGGTTTGCAGGCCCAGCTTTTCGCCGTCAACGCGGTTCATCTGGATGACGCCAATGCACCAGGTGTTCTTGGGGATGCGCACCTTGCGCCCGGTGGGGGTGGGGCCGTTTTCACCAATGACCATTTCTTCAACAACGCGCTCGTCGTTGAGGGGAACCCACAGGTCTTCGGCGGTCAGGCGGCCCAGCCAGTCTACCATTTGGGTGCCGGACATAGCGTGGTGAATGCGCCCGGAAATCACCTGGAAGGGGTATTCGTCGCGGTATTTGGCGTAATCGGGGTTGGTGTAGGGGTTCCAGCGGGTTTCAAACCAGTAGAAGGTGCGGGGGTATTTGTCCCAACCCAGGTCTTGCAGGCCGGGCGGGGCTTCGCCGGCTTCTTCAATGCGTTTGTTATACTTGGCGTAGCGTCCTTTGCGGTTGCCGTCCAGGTCGTAATCCCAGGTAAAGTCAACCTTCTTGCTGTCGGTTTTGAGGACGCCGCCGTTCTTGAAGCGGTACCAGCTCATCGGCCAGACGGCCACGCCGTGATGTTCGCGCAGCCATTGGGCGGTGACGTATTCGCCCACCACCTTTTTGCCCTCATCGTCAATGGTCACGTTGCCTGCTTCCAGTGAATCGGGCGTGCCGTACAGTTTATAGTTGACCGGCAGATGGGGGTAGGGAAGTGGTTCGCCGGCGTGCGCCCGGCCGGGGGCTTTCTTGAGGGCCTCGTTCCAGAAATCTTCTTCGGAAGGGAAGCGTTCCCAGAAATCTTCGGGCTTGATGTCGGGGTCGCCCTTTTCGTGCAGTTTTTTGGCCAGCGCTATCATAATGTCGTACTGGGTTTTGGATTCGTACATCTTGTCGATGACAAAATCGCGCAGGTAGATGAGCTGGTGGCTGGGGTAAATGTCAGACAGGCTCATCCGTTCAAGATAGCTGGCTTCGGGCAAAACCACATCGGCGTACATGCCGGTTTCCAGGAAGGGGGTGTCAATATAAACTACCAGGCCAACGCGGTACTCATCCCCATCTTTGGCGGTGAGGGCCTCAATCCACTTGTCGGTGTTGGAGCCGGTGATGACCGGGTTGCCGGTGCGGATAATGAAGGCCTTGATGGGGTATTCGTGCCCGCGGAAGGGGCCGTATTTCAGCTTGACGCCGTTGAGGAAGCGGTCGGGATAGTCGCCGACCACGTCATCCCAACCGGCGGGCCACTTGCCGTACCAGTCCATATGCAGTTCATCAACGGTGGCGGTGACTTCCTGCCCGTTAATCACGCGGGTGACTTCCCGTTTGAGGAAATCGCCGCCTTTGGCGTTGCCGCCCTTGTCACTTTTGACCAGTTCGGTGTCAATGGCCCCGCCGGGCACTTCCATATTGCCGGTAATCACGTTCAGGGCTGTGCCGATGATGGAGGCCACGTAGCCGTTGTAGTGGTGGCCGATGCCGTTCATCCCCCACACCCAGGCCGCCGGTTTGGTGATGCCAAAGGTGTGGGCCAGCTCGGCGATAGTCTCAGCTTCAAGGCCGGTGCGTTCAGCGGCCCACTCTACGGTAAAGTAGTTCAGGCCGTTGACCGGGTCTTTTTTGTTCCACCAGCTCTTGAATTCGGCTTCAAACTCTTCCCAGCCCTGGCTGTAGTCCAGGAAGGACCAGTCAATGTAGCGGCGGAAGGGGTCGTCGTCGTTGTGGTTTTCCAGAATGTAGCGCAGCACCGCAACGAACAGGTCGGGGTCGGTGCCGGGGCGGATGGGGAGCCACTGGTCGGCTTTGGTGGCGGTGTTAGAGAGGGCGGGGTCAATGACGATGATTTTGGCCCCGTTCAGTTTGGCTTCTACCGTGCCGCGCGATTCGTACACAATGCGGGTGGCGGTAAAGGGGTTCCAGCCGGCGTACACAATCAGGCGGGTGCGGTAGCTGTAGTCGTTCTTCAAACTGCCGTCCGGCTGGCGAACCAGCACCGGGCGCATTACGTCCGGCTCCACCCGCTTGCCGCCGAACATCAGTTTGGGGCCGTGCCGCCGGGGGGTGTCGCAAATGGCCCCGTGTTCAACGGTATGGGGCGTGCCAAAAGCGCGGAAGAGATAGTAGTAGGGGTCGCGGTCGGTCACGTCGCCGGCGTCCATAATGATCGATTCGGCGCCGTGTTCCTTTTTGATTTGCATCAGTTTGTCGGCAATAAATTCCAGCGCCTCATCCCAGGAGACGCGCTTGAATTTGCCTTCGCCGCGTTCGCCAACGCGAATCATCGGGTATTTGATGCGGTTGGCGTTGTAAACCATCTGAATGCCCGACGCGCCTTTGGCGCAGGCCACGCCGGAGTTGAGCGGGGCGTAGGGGTTGCCGTAAATGGTTGAGGCCACACCGTTTTCCACGTTGACGGCCAAACTACATTCAGCCGGGCACATCACGCAGGCGGTGTAGGCGGTTTTGGTTTCGGCTTGCAGGCGGCGCCGGGCTTCGGCAGCGCTGACGGCCTTAAAGCCGGTGCCCAGCGCGCCCAGGGCAGCGATGCCGCCGGCAGCCACCCCGCCCATTTTTAGAAAATTACGCCGCGATACAGTGGTGTCTTTTATAGTCATCATCGCGCTCCTTTTCAGGTTAAGTAAAAGACTTTGGGGTCTGTGCCCAACTCTTCTTTAAGCCGCATCACGTTGGGCTGGCCGATGAGTTCGGCCACCAGGCTCTTGGGGTCGCTCATATCGCCAAAGTAGGTGGCCCGGCCCATACAGGTGAGGGTGCAGGCGGGCAGTTCGCCGCGCTCAATGCGGTGCAGGCAGAAGGTACATTTGCGGGCGTTGCCGATGGGCGAGCCGCCTTCGGCGCGGACACGGTCTTCGCCGTACTCCGGCGAGGGGAGCAGTTCGTAGGGCTGCCGTTCCCCGCCCTCAAAATCGCTGTAGAAATAGCCGGCGTCGAAAGAACGGGCCGAGTAGGGGCAGGCGGTAATACAGTAGCGGCAGCCAATGCACTTGTCGTAATCAATGGCTACAATGCCATCGGCCCGTTTCCAGGTGGCATGCACCGGGCAGACATCCACACAGGGCGGGTTATCGCACTGCATGCAGGGCCGGGGTACAAAGCGCCGGGCCACGTGGGGATATGTGCCGTGGGTTTCGGTCATCACCGGGCGGTAGGCAATGCCGGGCGGCAGTTTGTTTTCTGTAATGCAGGCAATGGTGCAGCCGTTGCAGCCCACGCATTTACGCAAATCAATGACCATAGCCCATTTGCGCTGGTCCACAGGCTTTTGCAGGGCGCGGCGCAAGTCCTCCATCATCCGCTTTTGGGGGTGTTCGCCCTCTACGGCTTCGGGCAGGTCTATCACCGGGGTGAGCTGGCCCGCTGGGGCGGACGGCGGGGCCGCGGCGGCGGGTTCTACCTGGCCCGCCACCGCAGGAGCGACCAGCCCGGCAAAGACGCCGCCGGCAAATTTGCCCAGGAAGGACCGGCGCGATTCCTCGGTTTGGAGGAGGCCCGTTTCCGAGCTTTTGTCTGGAGTC
The DNA here is from genome assembly GCA_003695455.1 of Chloroflexota bacterium. Lineage (GTDB taxonomy): Bacteria > Chloroflexota > Anaerolineae > 4572-78 > J111 > J095. The sequence goes on along the minus strand of RFJF01000564.1, from coordinate 4,837 downwards.
ATTATCTTTCTCCTTTCCTTGATTGAATAGACAGGCTCATGTTAAGTCCGGCCCGGAGGCGTCGCGCAAGCGGCCGCCTCTGCCAGGTTACATTTGATGAGCCAATTGATAAAGATGAAACGTAAAAGCGAGAATGGCCGGCAAAACCGGCATTCCCGGTATTGAAGGGTTGTGAAATCTATCACCTAGTTTAACAAAAAGCGCGGACGAATATAACTGGGGAGAAACCGGGGAACACCCTGGGAAAATTCCTGGGTTTTTGAAATTAGAACTTTTCCTGTATGCTGTTGGGCCAAAGGAGGCGTTTATGGAAGTTGTTCGCTCGTTAATTTTGTTTGCTCTGGCCGGGCTGGCCGAAATAGGCGGGGGCTGGCTGGTATGGCAGTGGCTGCGAAATAATTGGGGGGTATGGATTGGCGTAGCCGGAGGGGTTGTGCTGTTTTTCTACGGCGTTATCCCCACATTGCAGCAGGAACCGGCATTTGGCCGGGTCTATGCCGCGTACGGCGGGGTGTTTATTGTGCTTTCAATTGGTTGGGGCTGGCTGGTGGATGGCTGGGTTCCCGACCGGTATGATTTGGCGGGCGGCGCCATTGCCCTGGCGGGGGTGTTTGTTATTATGTGGGGACGCAACTGGTTTTAGCCGGTTTCCGGCGCAATACCAGCAGGCCGGGTTCCCACATCCGGCATCCGGCGGCGTGGGAGCCGCCTCTGCTAGCTAATCAAGCCGCGTTGGATGGCAAAGCGGGTCAACTCGGCCCGGTTAGAGAGGCCCAGTTTGCGCATCAGGTTGGCGCGGTGAAAATCTACGGTTTTAACGCTGATGAAGAGGGTTTGGGCCACCTGCTGGTAGGTTTGGCCCTGGGCCAACAGCACCAGCACCTCGCGCTCCCGTTCGGTCAGGGCATCGTAGGGGTCGGGCGGCGCGCCGCCGGCCTGGCGGCGCATATCATCTACCAGAATGTCGCTGATGCGAGGGTCGGTGTAGGTTTGGCCGGCGTAAACGGCCCGGATGGCCTGAATCAGGCTGTCGTCGGGAGCGCGTTTGAGCACATACCCGGCGGCTCCGGCTTTTAGGGCGGGCAGGACGTATTCGCGGTTTTCGTGCTGGGTTAAAATGAGGACCCGCACCCGGGGCTGAGCGGCGATGATTTCACGGGTGGCGGCCAGACCATCCATCCCCGGCATACCGATGTCCATTAATACCACATCGGGGTGGTGCTTTTGGGTCTGGACCAATGCCTCTTGCCCGTCGCCGGCTTCGCCGACCACTTCAAAATCGGGGTGCAGTTGCAGCAGGGCGCGGATTCCGGCCCGCAAAATGGCGTGGTCATCGGCAATTAAAATTTTTATCATCCGGTGTTATCTCCCAACGGCAGGGTGACGCTTAAACGCACACCTTGCCCCGGTTCGCTTTCAATGGCTAATTCTCCGCCCAACAGGTTGGCCCGTTCCTGCATCCCCAGCAGGCCCCAGGCCGGACGGCCATCCTGGCCGGCCAGGGCATTTAAGGCAAAGCCGACACCGTCATCGGTGATTTCCAGCCGCACGTCTTCCGGCCCGATTTGCAAAGAAATGGTGACGTGCCGGGCCTGGGCGTGTTTACCGATGTTGGTCATCGCTTCCTGCCCAATGCGGAAGAGGGCGGTTTCAATTTGCTGGGGCAGGCGCGGCCCTTGCTGGGGAACATCAAAGGTTACCTGAACGCCGTGCGCCTGCAAGCGTTCCTGGGCATACCAGCGCAGAGCCATAACCAGCCCTAAATCATCCAGCAGACTGGGGCGCAAGTCATAGATAATATTTTGCAGTTCCTTTACGGTGTCACTGGCCGAAATTTTCAGCCGGGCTATTTGGGTGGGAACCTGTTCTGACTTTTGCTGCAATGAGGCGTCAACCGTGTTCAGGCCAAACACCAGCGCATTGAGCGATTGGCCGATGCCGTCGTGCAGTTCGCGGGCAATGCAGCGACGCTCCTCTTCCTGGGCGCTGATGATCCGCTTGAGCAGTTCGCCCCGCACCTGCTCTCGCTGGCGTACTTCTTCCCACAGGCGGGCATTTTCCAGCGCCACGCCAATTTGCTGGCCGACCGTAGCCAGCAGCGCCATTTCTGCTTCATCAAATGCCTTTAGCGAGCCGGCAGCTACGCTCAGCGCCCCTACGGTTTGGCCCCGGGCCTTGAGCGGAACCGTGGCGTGGTAAGCCAGAGGTTGGGGGGGGATGGCTGAGGCATATCGAACCACGCAATTGGGGTTGGCCGCCGTGACCACAGCCGGGTTGCCTTCGGTTAATACCTGGCCACAGGCGCAATCGGGGAAAGCAAAGGTAGCACCGCCGGCGGCCAACCCGTGGCTGGCCGCTAATTTGGTGTCGCCATCACCAGTGCGGATAAAAATCCAACCTGTTTCCAAATCCAGGGCGGTCAAGACCTGGTGCAGGGCGCGATTTAGAATTTCATCCGGCGGCAACGGCTCGCTGGCGGCAGAGGCGACGGCGTTCAGGGCGGTCAGCTCCCGGTTGCGACGGCGCAGTTCCTTTTCGCGGGCCTTGCGCTCGCTGATGTCGCGGGTAAACCAGACCAGCGCCCGTTTGCCCTGGTACTCTATGATTGTACCGGTGGTTTCCAGAATGTGGGGCTGGTTGTGCCGGTCTATCAGGGTGAGTTCGTAGGGGGAACGGCTGTTTCCGGCCCGAATGGCCTGCCAGTTACGGCGGGCGGCGGCCAGCGAGTCCGGGTGGAGGATGCTGGCCGCGTTCACGCCCACCAAATCGGCGGGTTGAAAGCCGGCCAGGTGGGCAAAGGCTTCATTAACAAACAAGAATGTGCCTTCGTTTTCACCCTCATCGCAAATCAGGGCGATGCCTTCGCCCACGGTTCCGGCGGCGGTGAGCAAATCGCGGTAGCCGGCCTCGGAAACTTGAAGCTGGTGGATGGCGGTTTGAATATCGGCGGCCATATGGTTAAAGGCAGCGGCCAGGTCGCCCACCTCATCACCGGGGGGCAAATCAATGCGCTCGTCCAGATGGCCGCTGCCCAGCCGTTTGACGCGGCGGGTCAGCTCGACCAGCGGGAACGTGACCATCCGGCTGAAGCCGTAGGCTACAACTGCGGCCGCCAGACAGCCGGCAACGGTTAAAATAAAAACAAAACTGGTAACCTGGGCCTGTACCCGGCCTATACGGGCCTGGCTAATGCCCAAGTGTACCTCGGCGGGCAGGCCGTCCAAGGGACGGTAACCAAAGTCTCGTACCATTCCTTGTTCGGTGCGCAACAATACGCCTTCGCCCGGTGTTTGAGCAGTGGCCGGAATGGTGTGCAGCAGGTCGGCGGGAAAACCGTTGGGAAAGGTGTGAACAATGGGGGAGTCCAGGCCAAAGGCAAAGGCGTATACCACATCGTCGTTATTGCTTACCACGCTGTCGAGCGATTCCTGAACGGTGGCTAAATCAGATTCAATCAGGGCATTCGCCAGATTTTCGCCCAGGGCCAGGGTCAGGGCCTCGCCGGAAGCAATGAGTTCTTCGCGCAGGTTGTGGCCCACCAGCCAGTTGATGGCCCCGGTGGTGATTAGCCCGGCCAGTACTACAATGACCACCAGGGCCAGGGTAATGCGGCTGGTCAGGCGGCGGGGCAGCCAGCGATCCAGGCGGTGTAGAACGGGGTTCATCTTACGGCTCCAACAGACCAATGTCGCGGGCTATGCGGCGCAGTTCTTCGTAATCTTCATCGCGGGCCGGCACAAAGCCTTGCGGCATTTCTGTGCGCTCCCAGTGGTACAGCGCGCCCGCGTCGGCGCCGGCCGGGTCCAGGGTTAGCAGGGCTTGCTGAACCATTTCCGCGGTTTTGGAAGGGACGTCCGGCCCGGCCACAATGCCGCTGGCCGGGTAAGGGTTAGAAAAGGCCAGAATTCGCACCAACCCCCGCGCCGCCAGGTCCTCCGCCAGGGTATCTTGCAGGGCGCCGGCGTCGTAGCGACCGCTGGTGACGGCGTTGGCTGTGGCCGCGTGAGAGTTGGTAAAGGTGTGAGAAAGCAGGTCGCCAAGCGTTAAGCCGGCCTGTTGCAGCATTAAACGGGGGATTAGGTGTCCCTGGGTAGAATTGGGCGCGCCAAAAGCAAAGGTGTGGCCGCGCAAATCGGTTAGGGTTTGCAGAGGGCTGTTGGCGGGCACAATAATAGCTGCCCGGTAAACGTCTTCGTTTTGCGCGTTCAGGCCCCGGACCAAAATATGGGCGTTGCACAGATGGTGAGCCTGCAAATAGGATACCGTGCCCACGGCGGCAAAATCAATGCGGCCCGCGCACAAATCATCTACCACGCTGCTGCTGGAGATTGAATAATAAACCTTAAAGGGCAGGCCGGTTTGGCCTTGCAACCAGTTAGCCAGCGAGGCAATCTGGCGCACGTCTTCTTTGGGTTCCAGCCGCCGGTCAAAGCCAAATTGCCAGGCCGCCGGTTCGGCGGGCAGGGGCGGTTGTACCTCGCCCGCCAACAGGTTTTGCGACAGGCTAACAGAGGCCGGCTGTTCGCCGGTGCAGGCAGCCAACAACAGAAATAAAACGATGCAGAAGAAAAGAGACAGTTTGCACTTCAAGCCCAAATACTCTCCACCCACATTGAAACAACCGCTTAAGGTTAGATGTCTATTATACAATACCTTCGCCAAAATTAGCGAAATGAGAGCGGTTGAATACCATGCGTTTTTTGTCTCGCCAAGTCTACGTCACTCCGAAAGGGCAGACCTTCCTGGGCCGCCGGCTCTACCTGCCTCAGGAATGGTGCACCGATGCGGGGGGGCAGGAGAGCGGAGGAGCGGAGGAGCAGGGGAGCAGGGGGGGCTT
>RFJF01000563.1 GCA_003695455.1 Chloroflexota bacterium | reverse complement strand
GTCGTCCCGCCAGGGGCTGTCCGACTCCTCTGAAACAGAGAAAATACCAGGCCGGCAAAAAAAAACGGCTCTGCACCGCAGATAACCGTAGTATACTACTCAGCCTTTTAAATTGGGCAAATGCTAATTTACGCGCCAATCCTCACGGTAGAAAATCGAATTAACGCCTCAACACGCAAACGCAGTTCTTCAATATCAAGCGGTTTGGTAACAATATCATCCACCCCCACTTCAAGCGCCTCCAGCCGAACCATACGGTCATCCAAATGCAGCATGAGCACAATTGGAATGTGGGCAGTCAGGGTGTCTTGCAGCAGGTCACTGCACACCAGGTAGGGGTCTGCATCTTCAAATTCTGTGCTAACCAAAATTGTGTGCGGCTGCCACTGGCGCGCTACGCCAACCAATTTATAAAGATCCTGCTCTACTTTGACTTCGTGACCGTGCGCTTCAAAATACAACTTCAGCGTAGTGCTCACATCGGGATCAGGATCGGCAACAAGTATTCGGGTTTTGATTTCGTGCATAATACCCTCTGAGCCTGTTACTTGGTGCAATCTAAACCACCAGCTTACTCTGAGTATGCGTGAGGGGCGTTCATTTTGCCATAGGAGAATGGTCTTAACCCGGCTGATTATAAGAGTGTTAAATAAAAAAGCGCCTAACCCATCAGGTTAGACGCATGCTAATTTAAAAGCCGGTCTGGAAATCAGGCTTCAAGGAGGAACAGGATGGCTTTCTTTAGCTCTTCAACGCTGTTCACAAAAACAATGTGGGGGCAATCGGCCAGCATGAGTACCAACTCGTTACGGAGCTGGCGTCCGGCTTTGACGTAAGCCAGCAAATGTTGAAATACGGTTTCGCCCACTTTGTGGCGCAGCACTTCATTTTTTTTGAGTTGGTCATAGTTACCCAACCCAATGGGCGCAAATGACAGACCGTCGTTAAACCAGACAATACTCACCCGTCCCACCCGGGCATCGTCCATAATTTCAAGCATTGTTACCCCGGCAATGGTAGTAGACGTGATTTCATAGACCCGTAGTTTGGCCGTTTCGCGGGCCTTTTTTTCCTGCGGGCCGTCAATGCCCCAAATGTAGTCTCGTCCGTGCGTGCTGGGGTGAACCTGTGGGTCAAAATAAGACCACCCATGCTCATCAAGCCAGCGCGCCAGCCGGTCCCGCCCCGGATTGCGGATGGGGCCGCTCAAACCCTGAATATTGCAGGCTCCGCCGGTAAACAGCAGCGGTTTTTCTCCGGCTTCCATCATTTCTGATGTCACAAGCATAACTCTGGGGTCATCCATTTTTTCACTCCCAACTGCAGTTCGGGTCAATTTCCGCGTAATCTGGCTCTGGCTTCGGCGCAGTGCGGGCAATGATCGCCCGTGTAATCACGGCCGCAGATGTTGCAGCTTTTCAGGTCACTTTCTACCACGCTGCGCCCCACGGTGGCGGCAACCAGCATAAATTCGTGGCCGGCGTATTCGGCCAGCCAGGCAGCCAAATCTGTGTCTCCTATGCGGATTCCATCGGCATCAATGTGTAACGTGCCGCGCAGCACTCTGGCGCCCATTTCCATGCTGCGCCGGGTCAGAGTTCTAACATCGCTTCTTGAAATTGCCATAGTTTTACTCCTGCCTGTGCTGCTGCTTGATGTGCTCAACCAGTTGATACACCTTGCGTTTGGGCCAGCCGCTTTGCCCGGTAACAGACCGAACCGCATCTTTGGCGCTGGCTCCACCGTCCAGCGCGGCTGCCAGCGCCTGTTCAACCTGCGCCGCCGTCCATTCCGGCGCGGCCGGCGCACCGGCTACCACCAACGTAAACTCGCCGCGCGGTTCGCGAGTTTGCCATTCGGCACATGCCTGGGCCACGGTGCCGCGCCAGATTTCTTCGTACAATTTGGTCAGTTCCCGGCACACGGCCACAGGTCGCTCTGGCCCCAGACATGTTTCAATATCCTGCAACGCAGCCGGCAGACGGTGCGGCGATTCAAAAAAAATCAGTGTGTCCGGCTGCCCGGCCACAGATTCCAGCAGGCGCCGGCGTTCGCCGGTTTTGCGCGGCAAAAACCCCAAAAACATAAACCGATCGGTGGGCAAGCCGCTGGCAGACAGCGCAGTTGTTACGGCGCTGGCGCCGGGCAGCGGCACAACCGGCACATGGGCTGCAATTGCGGCCTGCACCAACCGGTAGCCGGGGTCAGACATCAGCGGGGTGCCGGCTTCTGATACCAGCGCCACATCTTCATTTTCCAGATGTTGAATGATTTTGGCAATCTGCGCCGGGCCGCTGTGTTCAAAATAGCTAATCATGGGGCAACTGATTTCAAAATGTTTGAGCAGTTTGCCGGTGGTGCGGGTGTCTTCTGTGGCCACCAGCGATACGCTGCGCAACACGCGCAAAGCCCGCAACGTGATATCTTCCAGATTCCCCAACGGGGTTGGAACAATGTACAGGGTGCCGGTGTTGGCAGGTGGCTTTGCGTTACCCATATTGCTCCAGCAGGGCAACGGTGAGGGCCTCAACCAGGGCGGCATCCTGTTCCGGCAAAACAGTCCGCGGGTCCAGCAGCAGCCGGTCATTTTCAATCCGGGCGATAACCGGCGGCTGTACACTGGCCCGGCGCAGCCGCTGGGCCAGTGCATCGGCCGATTCAACCTCAAGCGCCAATGCTTTGGTGGGCAGCGTTTGCCCCGGCAAACTGCCGCCGCCCACCGTTGATACGGCATCTATCACGCGCGCCGGCACAGCGGCCAGTTGGGGATGGCGTTGCAGGGCGGCGCGCCATTTGCGGGCGCGGCGGGCCAGCACGGCAGGACGGGCTGAAATCATCTGCCACACCGGAATTTCGTCCGGGGCTTTGTTTTCAAGGTAGGCCAGTAATGTGGCTTGCAGCGCGGCCAGCGTGGTTTTATCTACCCGCAGCGCCCGAATGAGCGGGTGTTTTTTAAGCCGGTCAATAATTTGTTTTTTGCCAAAAATCAGCCCTGCCTGCGGGCCGCCCAGCAATTTATCGCCGCTGGCGGTTACAACATCTACGCCGGCGGCCAGACTTTCCTGAATGGTGGGTTCGTGGGCCAGGCCGTAGGGGGCGGTATCC
>RFJF01000562.1 GCA_003695455.1 Chloroflexota bacterium | reverse complement strand
GTTGATGCAGGTCCCGTACCAGTTGGTGGTAGGTGACCGCGAGGTTGAAAATGAAACCGTGGCTCTGCGGCGGCGAGACAACAGCCGCCAAAACGGCCTGCCCGTGGCCCAATTTATTGCCGATGTGCAGCAGAAAATTGCCAATCGCGTGTCAGAACTGTAACCGGTTGTAACCGGTAAATGTAGCCGGTTGCAAGCCCCGGAGGATTTGACGCCTCCGGGGCTTTTTGTTTTGTGGTGTTAGTCTGCCAGACGGCGACCGCCGTGCAGGTTATCCTGCAGCGCGGCCAGTGTCTCCCAGTCGCCGGCGGCGGCCAGTTTGGCCTGCTCCGGCCAGGTGGCGGGGTTGGCAATCCGGTGACCGGCGTTTTGCAGAATTTCTGCAATTTGCTCCGGTGTCATCTCGGCCAACTGGGCAAAGGTGGTGATGCCCGCATCGTTGAGCCAGCTTGAAATTTTGGGGCCAATTCCCTCGATGCGGGTCAGGTTGTCCGGCTCCGCCGGGGCTTCCGGGGCGGAAGATTCTTCGGCGGCTTCTTCAACCGGGGCGGTGTCTTCCGCCGCTTGGGCAATTTCGGCGGCAGGTTCCGGTTCTGGCGCTACCGCTACCGGCGTGCTGCGCATGGCAACCGGTTCGGGAGGCGGTGGCGCGGCCGGCACTGATTCTGATGCAGACTGCTGTTTTTGGCGCATCATCCAGCTAATAACTACGGCCGCCAAGGCAATGACCACCAGCAGCCCGAACAGCCACCAGGGCGCGCCAGACGCCTGTGAGGCCTGAACATTTGAATATGCAGTGCGTCCCATGGCAAACTCCTTAAAAATAATGTTGGCAGTGAAAAGCATAAATTTCCTCCTTTGAAATCAGGATTCAGGATTCGGGAGTCAGGAATTAGGGGTGAGTCTCAACTTTGTTACCCTGAGTGCAGCGAAGGGTCTCGCGGCCGGTAAACGGCAGGCGGAGCATCCCAATGCGCCGGATTGCTCCCCTGTGCCTATCCAACCCTGCAACTCTGTTCCCTTGCTACCCTGCTACTTGTAAATCCCCCGCAGTTCCGGTGGCATTAGTGCAGCGATTTCCCGCATCACAATCGTGGTCAAATTGTGAAAGGTTTGTTGGTCGTGCCGCCCCGGCCCGGCCAGCGACACCAAATCAATGGGCTTGCCAATTTTTACGGTAACAGGCACCCGCCCATGCCAGTTTGTAATTTTGTTGGTGTTCAGCACGGCCACCGGCACAACCGGCACTTTGTGGTGCAGGGCCAGTTTTGCCGTGCCGGTTTTTCCGGTTTGGAGTACGCCGGTTTTGCTGCGCGTCCCTTCCGGAAACATACCTAACACTCGCCCGGCCTTCAACACCCGGCCAGCGTGGCCGATGGCCCAAATGTCACCCTCGCCCCGTTTTACGGGAAAGGCGCCGATTCCGTGCAACAGCCAGCGTAAAAACCAGCCCTCGTAAAGCTCCATTTTGGCCATAAAAAATAGCCACCGTTTCCACAATTCTGAAAAAAGAAGCGTGGAATCGTAATTGCTGGCGTGGTTTGAGGCCAAAATGCAGGGGCCACTTTCCGGCAGGTTTTCCAGCCCTTCCCAGGTTACGCTGTATGTGGGCCAGAAAATGATGTGGCCAATGATTTTCCAGACAAACATAAACGGGGTGCGTTGGGTAGGCCAGGTTCTGTTTTTGCGCCAGTCGGTAGACTGTTTGGCCCGGGTTTTGCGCTGCGGCACAACGTTCATTTAATTTGTAACACCCAATGCAGCCAGCACTTGCGCGCTGTGCTGCTGAGGTTTAACTTTGCGGAAAATTGTTTCAATCCGGCCTTCGGGGTCAATGATAAAACTGGTGCGGTCTACGCCCCAATATTTGCGGCCGTACATGGATTTTTCTACCCACACGCCGTACATTTCGGCTACTTTGTGATTTTCGTCGGCCAGCAGGGCAAAGGGCAGGCCCTCTTTTTCCTTGAATTTGGCTTGCCGTTTGACCGGGTCCGGGCTGATGCCCAACACTACCACGCCGGCATTTTGAAATTTGCTGAAGTCGTCACGGACTCCCTGTACCTGCACCGTTCAGCCGCTGGTCATGGCTTTGGGGTAAAAAAAGAGCAGTACCCGCTTGCCGCGGAAATCGGACAGTTTGACAGAATTGCCGGAATCATCCAGTAATTCAAAATCCGGGGCCATATCTTGTTCGTTAAGCATTATTCCTCCTGAAAATGGTGATTGGTGAGTCATTCGTCGTTCGTCGTTCGTCGTTCGCCATCGGATATCAGCACCGCCAGCGCCAGAAAGGCCAGAATGTACCCCAGATAGTTGGGCTGCAAAAAACGTGACAGGTAAAAGAATACCAGTAAAAACAGGCTGTAACCGTACAGCATCAGGCCGATGGTGTTCTGTTTGGCTTGCCGCCACAACAGCGCCAGCAGCAACGGGATACTCACCAGTGCGCCGGGGATGACAAACGGCCAGTATTCAAATCGATCAGCGACCAGCCCAAAGGCCAGCACCAGGTTGCTGCCGCCCCAGCCCCAAATCTGGTAGCCGGTTTCGCCCTGCCCGCTGGCCCAGCGCCACACATCATCGTACATGGCGTCGGGGTTCCACGCCAGCCAGGGGCCAATCAACAGCAGGGCCACGGCGGGCAGAGTCCACGCCCGGCGCAGCAGGCTTGCCAGATGCCCCTTCCACTGGGCGACAGGCGGCACAAGTGCGCTGCCCCACCGGTCGCGCAGCAAAAACAGCAGCCAGAATGGAACCAGAAACCAGGCCGTGGGTTTGCTGGCGCAGGCCAGCCCCAGCGCCGCCGAGCCGAGCAGCGGGCGCTCTTTTTGCAGCAGCCACAGCCCCAGCACAATCCAGGCCAGCACGTAGGGGTCGTTTTCTCCAAAAATAATGCTGACGGCCAGAATCGGGTTGAGGCCCATCACGGCCAGGGCAATGCGCTGCTCTTGCGGGCGGCGCACCAGTTTTTGGGTGAGAACCAGCGTGAGCGCAAAGAGCAGCAGGTAGAGCCAGCGCTCGTCAAACCAGCCGATGGTAGATTGGGCCAGCAGATAAAACGGCGCCGATGACACAAACGTCCACGGCAGGTAGGGGTAGTGGTAGAGCGCCGTGCGGTATTTGGAAAAACCCCACTGAGCCATGGGGGTGTTGGTGTAATCTTCTGTGTAGGGATTTTTGCCGGTCAGAAAAAACTCGATGGTAGATTCAGTTTGAATCACCCCGCCATCGTGGGCGTAGCTGGCCGGGCCGCGCAGATGACGCAGGTTGGTCAGCAAAAAGGTTTTGCCAAAGACCAGCAAAATGATGATGCCGTAAATTAAAACCAGTTTGAGCCGGTGAACGGCGCGGGCGCGGCGCGGCGGGCCAAAAAAATCAATTACTACATAGAGGACAAGCAGAAAAATAGCGCCAACAATGAGCATCATGCTGACCGGGTCGGTTTCCGGGTGGGCCAGCAAATCCAGACTCCAGCCGGGCCACCAGCCTTCTACCAGCCGCCGCACGTCTTCGTGGCGCTGGGGTAGCACGTTATCGGCCAGGGTGTCTATGCGGATACGGGCCGTAACCAGCGCAAATAAAATAAGTACGTCGAGCGATTGTTTCACCGGTGCCTCTCAGGAGGCAAATTATACCACGAGGCCGCAACTCGCCACAAAAAACGTCAAAACGGAACGAACGTGGGCGGCCGCCGCGTTACACATCCAAAAAGAAAAGGGCCACGTTGAAATAGATAATCAGGCCGGTGGCGTCAACAATGGTGCTCATGGCCGGGCCGGAAATAACGGTGGGGTCAATTTTCAGGCGGTCGGCAATCAGCGGCAGCAGCGAGCCGGCGCTGGTTGACCAGATTACAATGCACAAAATTGCCACGCCCACGGTCAGCGCCAACTGCAAATCTTTTACCCAAAACCAGGCCAGACCAAACGCGGCCACGCCCATCAGCGCGCCCATCAGTGCGCCCACGCCAAATTCATGCAGCCACACTTTAAAGGCGTCGCTCCATTCCACATCACCCACGGCCAGCGCGCGGATGATGGTTGAGGTAGTTTGCGAGCCGGCGTTGCCGCCGGTGCCAATCAGCATGGGGATGAAAATAGCCAGCGCCACCACACTGCCCAGCACGTTGCTGTAAGAATCCATCACCCAGCCGGTGAGGGTGGCCGTACCAAACAGCAAAAAGAGCCAGCCAATCCGCTTGCGGGTGATGGCAAAAATGCTGGTGTCCAGGTAGGCGCGGTCCAGCGGCGAAGAACCACCCATCCGCTGGATGTCCTCACTGGCCTCGCTCTGAATAACGTCAACCAAATCATCAATGGTGATGATGCCCAGCAGATGCATGTTGTCATCTACCACCGGCAAGGCCAGCAAATCGTACCGCTGCATCAGTTCGGCGCAGTCTTCCTGGTCGGTTTCGGCGGTCACGTAAATAACATCGTGGTCCATAATTTTTGCCAGCGGCGTGTGCGGCGCAGCCACAATGAGCTGGCGCAGGTTGACCACACCCACCAGCCGTTTGAGCCGGTCTGTGACAAATAAAAAGTAGATGGTTTCTTCGTCCGGGTGCCAGGTGCGAATGGCGTTGATGGCCTGCCCGCAGGTCATGCGCCGCTGCAAAGAAATGAACGAGGACGTCATCAGCCCGCCGGCGGTGTCGTCGGGGTAGGCAATGAGTGGTTTAATCTGGTGCGCGGCTTCCAGTTGGGCCAGCACGGCGTCGGCCTGCCGGGGGTCCAAATCATCCAGCAGGTCGGCGGCTTCGTCCGGTTCCATTTCGTTGACAATTTTAACCAGCGTTGCCAGTGGTAACTGTACTGCTACCTCGGCGGCATCTTCATCGTACAACTCTTCAAAGATGTCCGCCGCGTCTGCCGGGTTAATTTGTGGCAGCAGCGTGGCCTGTTCCTCATCGTTCAAATCCCAGAACAGGTCGGCCTGGTCTGCCGGACGAAGTGATTCTATTAACGTCGAAGCGGTTTGGATGTCGTTTGATTCGAGCGCTTTGCGCACTTGCGCCAGCACATCATCAAGAAGTACAGGCTCCATAGAACACCTCCGGTTGTTTTTCCCCGGAAGCGCAGATGGAACGCGGGCTAACCGGGGGCTTATTCTGTTGGGTTAGCAATCATTTGGGGCAGGGACGTGTGTCCCGTACGACTGGGTAAAGGTACTGAGTCGTCCAAAATTACACCTTTTTGCAAAAATAAATTCTTGCCATGCATTTTATGGAATCGTGGGGCGTTTGTCAAAATTCTGAAATCCGCACCCGGCCTTGACACCCCCCCAAAGCTGAATTACACTGGCGGCATGTCTCACATCCGCTTGCGTCTTACGTTGATACTCCTGCTGCCGCTCCTGATTTTGGCGGCCTGCGCGCCCGCAACCCCGCCGCCCACAGCCACCCGCAC